>RKSA01000165.1 GCA_007571115.1 Gammaproteobacteria bacterium | reverse complement strand
CGAGCCCGGAATCTATGTTTCGCCCGACAACGACGGGGTCGAAAGCCGCTGGCGCGGCATCGGCGTTCGCATCGAGGACGACGTGCTGGTAACCGAAGCCGGTCATCGCGTCCTCAGTGCCGACGTGCCTCGAACGGCCGAGGAAATCGAAACATTCATGGAAGCCGGCAGGGCACAGATGCCAACTCGTGGAGGCAAGCGCCGCCACAGTCATGGACCCTAGTCCGCAAGAGAACCCAGTGCAATGGAAGCGGCTGGCAAACCTCGCATCGTCGTCGCTGGCGGCGGCTTGACAGGGGCCAGCTTCGCCTTGGCGGTCGCGGCGCCGGACTGCCCGGTGCTCGTGTTGGAAGCCTCCCCCGCCACCGCCCAAGCAGGCGGCTTCGATTCCCGCTCAACGGCGCTGTCCTGGGGCTCTCGGGAGATTCTCGAGCAGCTTGGCGTCTGGCGCGAACTCGATCCGGCGCCTTGCCCGATCGATCGCATCGAGGTCTCTGACCAGGGGCATCCCGGCGGTGTCTGTTTCGATTCCCGCGAGCAAGGCCTCGAAGCGCTGGGCTATGTCGTCGAGAACCATCAACTCGGTGGCGCCTTGCTAGCCGCGCTCAAACAGTCCGAACATGTCGAGCTGTTGGCCCCCGCCGAGCTCGCAGCAGCCCGGCCAATCGCCGAAGGAATCGAGTTGACCGTGCGCCAGCACGGCGGCGAAAGGCGGCTGACCGCAGCGCTTGCGGTGATTGCCGACGGTGGCAGGTCGCCGATTCCCGCAAAGCTCGGCATCGAGCGGCGCACCAAGCCCCACGACCAGTACGCACTGGTCGCCAATATCGCCCTTGGGCAGCCCCACCGCAACCGCGCCTGGGAACGCTTTACGGCTCATGGGCCATTGGCGGTGTTGCCGCTGCCGAAGGCGCAAGGAGTGCATCGCGCCTCGCTGGTATGGACCTTGCCCGAACATCTGGCGCGGGAAAATCTCGAACTGGCCGAAAAGCGATTGCTCGCGCGCCTGCAAGCCGATTTCGGCCCGGGCATGGGACAGGTGACGGGAATCGGTCGACGAGCGTGCTTTCCCTTGCAGTTGAGCTGGGTCAGCGAACAGATTCGGCCCGGCCTGGCATTGATCGGCAATGCCGCACACATGCTGCACCCGGTCGCTGGCCAGGGATTCAACCTCGCCTTGCGTGATTGCGCGAGCCTTGCCAGGGTCGTGGGCAAGGCGGTCGCGCGGTGCCAATCGCCAGGGGACATGGCGGTTTTGCAGCAATATCTCGACGAGCAGGAATTCGATCAGGACAAGACGATTCTGTTCACCGAACTGCTCGTCGGGCTATTTTCGGGCAACAGCGCCGCCAAGGCGATGTTCCGCAGGCTTGGCCTGCTCGCGCTCGACGTGCTGCCTCCTGTGCGCCGCCGCTTCGCCAGCAACGCCATGGGGCTCGGCCTTTTCTAGGCGGCATCCCGGGGCGAGGAAGCTCATGCGAGCTACAATAGGGAATGGATAGCAAGGCGCAATCATTCGACCTGGTCATCGCCGGAGGAGGTCTGGTAGGCGCGACCTTCGCCTGCCTGCTCGACGGGCTCGATTTGCGAATTGCCTTGGCAGACCGCAATGTTGCCGATGGCAGCGAATCGGCGAGCCCATCCGGCGGCTTGCGTTTCGATGCCAGAGTCAGCGCCTTGAACGAAGCGTCGCGCCGGGTGCTGCGGAAGATCGGTGTCTGGGCCGAAGTGCAGGCGATCCGCTGCTGCGACTATCGGGAGATGCGCGTCTGGGACGCCGAAGGCACCGGATCGATCCACTTCTCCGCCAAGGCCCAGGGGGTCGACAGCCTTGGCACGATCGTCGAGAATTCCATCGTCCTGGCGCGGCTCCACGAGCGGCTGCACCGGCAGGACAACGTGACGGTCGTGTCGCCATTCGTCAGCGCTGCACTCGAAGCCGCCACGAATGGCGAGACTGTGCTCGTCGATGACCAGGGCCGACGCTTGCAAGCGGGCTTGCTGGTCGCCGCCGATGGAGGAAATTCGGCAGTGCGTCGGCTCGCGGGGATCGCCAGCCGCGAGTGGGACTACGGCCAGGCAGCCCTGGTGACCACGGTGAGAACCTCGGCAGGCCACGGGCACACCGCCTGGCAGCGCTTTCTCGACACTGGCCCCCTGGCCTTGCTGCCATTGGCGGCAGCCGCCGACACGGAGTTCCGGCATGGCTCGATCGTCTGGTCGACCTCTCCCGAGCAGGCGGAACAGCTCCTGGAAATGCCCGACGAGCGATTCCGCCACCATCTCGCGACCGCCCTCGAACATCGTCTCGGAGCAGTCGAATGGAGCGACCGCCGCTTCCAGTTCCCCTTGCGGCAACGCCATGCGCATCATTATGCCAAGGGCGGCATCGTGCTGATCGGCGACGCCGCGCACACCATCCACCCCCTGGCCGGCCAGGGAGTCAATCTGGGAATCGCCGACGCGGCGGCGCTCGCCGGGGAATTGCGCTGCGGGCTTGCCGCTGGCAGGCGCTTGAGCGACCCGCTGCTGCCACGGCGTTATGCACGAAGCCGACGCGGCGCAAACCTGCGCATGATCTGGGCCATGGAAGGCCTGCATCGCCTGTTCGGTGCGCGATCACTGCCTTTGCGCTGGCTGCGCAACACCGGCCTCGATGCCGTTGATCGCGCCGTTCCCATCAAGAACTATCTGGCTCGCCACGCGATGGGAGCATAGTCCGCTCGTCCGTAACGACGCCAATCGATGCGAATTGGGGCTTTCTTCTCCATGTTCACCTATGCTGTGTCGGGTCGGGCGCTGAATCTGTGCAAAAGATTGCCAATGGGTGCCGCATTGGATACCCTGCCCGCAGCCGGTTCCGAATCGGGGCTGGCATGGCAATCCCGGAATGAGGAAACTCGATGGCGGCCTCGCCTCGCTACCGAAACAGCGGCCCCAGCCTGCGGGAAAAGGCCGCTCGCAAGAGCGGCCTGGCCCGCTCCAGGGCATTGCGGCAGATTCGCCGCGCTCGCTCCCGGCTCATGGTCTGTTTCTGGACCTTGCCGCTGTACATGATCGGAGTCTGGCTGCTCCTCGAAGGCGATCAGGAGGTTACCATCCTGCTGGCTGTCTACGTGCTGATCTGGTCGGGCTTCGGCCTCGACATGGCAAGGCGCGTCTGCCCCCATTGCGGGCAGCAGTTCTTCGTTCGCAACATCGTGCTGAACGTGCTCACCCACAAGTGCGTACACTGCGGCACACCGATGCGAGAAATTCCCGCCAGCAACCACGGCAACGACGACAACTACAAATAGCCACCGAACCACCGGAACAGCGTGTTCGATGTCTCGCGGCGCCAACATGAAAGCTACTGTCCAAGATGCTTCCGGCGGCAATCCGCGATCAGCCGACGTGCATCGGGTTCTGCGCGAAACGTTCGGCTTCGACGAATTCCGGCCTGGCCAGGAAGCCGTCATCAGCACCGTTCTCGCGGGCCGCGACGCCTTGGCGGTGATGCCCACCGGTGCGGGGAAGTCGCTGTGCTTCCAGATCCCTGCCTTGCTGTCCGATGGTTTGGCCGTCGTGGTATCGCCGCTCGTGGCCCTGATGCAAGACCAGGTCGCGGCGCTCAAGCTCTCGGGAATCGCTGCCGACGGCATCCATTCGGGCAACGAGCGTGATGACAACGTCGCGGCATGGCGGTGCGCCGCAGCGGGTGGCACCCGCCTGCTCTACATGGCACCCGAGCGTTTGATGACCGAACGCATGCTGGCGGCCCTGCAGCGGCTGCCGGTCAGCCTGTTCGCCATCGACGAGGCCCATTGCATCTCGCAATGGGGGCCGGCGTTTCGCCCGGAATATGCCGACCTTGGCCAGCTTCGCGAATCGTTCCCCGGCGTTCCGATCATCGCCTTGACCGCCACCGCCGACGAGATCACCCGCAACGACATCGCCGAACGCCTTTTCGATGGCCACGTCGAGCAGTTCGTGCTGGGCTTCGACCGCCCCAATATCCGCCTGACGGTGACGATGAAACGCGAATGGAAGCGCCAGCTCGTCGATTTCGCCGAGCGCTTCGAGGATGCCAGTGGCATCGTCTATTGCCTGTCGCGCAGGAAAACCGAGGAATGCGCGGCACTGCTCGCCGCGCGGGGAATCCGCGCGCTTCCCTACCACGCCGGCATGAGTGCCGAGCAACGCGAAGCGAACCAGAACGCCTTCATGACCGAACCCGGCGTCGTCATGGTCGCGACGATCGCTTTCGGCATGGGAATCGACAAGGCCGACGTGCGCTACGTCTTCCATGCCGACCTGCCAGCGAGCGTCGAGGCCTACTACCAGGAAATCGGTCGGGCCGGCCGTGACGGCGCCCCTGCCGAGGCACACATGCTCTATGGCTTGGCCGACATCCGCATGCGGCGGCAATTCATCGAGAAGGAAGATGCGGGAGACGAACGGCGCCGCCGCGAGCACAAGCGCCTCGACGCGCTGCTCGGATATTGCGAGTCGCCGGCCTGTCGCCGCGTGGCGCTGCTCGAGTATTTTGGCGAGCGGCCCAGCCCTTGCGGCAATTGCGATGGCTGCCTCACTCCTGCGGAGCGCGCCGATGGCAGCGCGGAAGCGCGGCTGATTCTGCGCGTGACGCAACAGACTGGCGAGCTGTTCGGTGCAGCGCATCTGATCGATGTCTTGCGCGGCAAGGATTCCGAGAAGATCAAGCGGTTTCGCCACGATCGCATCGACAGTTTCGCCGCCGGCGCCGAACGAACCGCCCATGAATGGCGCTCGCTGATCCGGCAGATGGTCGCGGCCGGATTGCTGCAAATCGACATCGCGGGCTATGGCGGAATCAAGATCACCGGCAAGGGCCGCGAGTTCACTCGCGGCGAAGGCGAATTCCTCTACCGCAAGGATGCGGTGACGCAAGGCAGGCCAAAGGCGGAACGTCGCCAGGCGCACAAGCAGGAACCCTTGCTTGCCGACCATGCCTTGACGCAGCAGCAGGAGGCGCTGCTTGCCAGACTCAAGGCCTTGCGACTCGATCTCGCGCAGGAACGAGGCGTTCCCGCCTACGTGATTTTCCCCGACCGGAGCCTGATCGAGATGGCGCACAGCCAGCCTCGAACCGAAGCCGAGTTCGCGGAAATCAGCGGAGTCGGCGCAGTCAAGCTCGAGCGCTTCGCGGAACGCTTTCTCGCGACGATCAACGCCGAGCCGAGCGACGCCTTGCAAGCCGACTGACTCGAGGGTCGGCCCGAATCAGGCTGCTGCATGGCCTGCCACACCGAATGCCGCACTGGGCGAATCATTGCCCAGTGTCACGACTGTCCGTTCAAGAAACAGTCGATGCGATCCGCAGCGAGGCGGCCTTCGTGGATCGCGCGCACCACCAGCGACTGGCCGCGACGGCAGTCGCCGGCGGCGAACACCTTGCCGACATTGGTGCGAAAATCGCCGAATTGGGCGCGATAGTTCGAGCGTTGATCGAGCTCGACGCCGAGCGGCTCGCTGACGTAATGCTCGGGGCCAAGAAAACCCATGGAAAGCAATACCAGATCGGCCTGCCAGAACTTGCGCGTGTCGGGAATCTCCCGAAATTGCGAATCGACTTCGACCGTGACGATGCCGCGCAGGCGGCCGTCCTCGCCGCGCACGAACTCCTTGCCGGAAATCGAGTAGACCCGGGGGTCGCTGCCGAACTTGCGCGCAGACTCCTCGTGCCCGTAGTCGACGCGGAAGATGATCGGCCATTGCGGCCAGGGATTGTCCGGCCCGCGGTCGCCGGGAGGTTTCGGCATGATCTCGAAATTGACCATCGAGCGGCAGCCATGCCGCAGCGACGTGCCGATGCAGTCGGTTCCGGTGTCACCGCCGCCGATCACGATCACGTCCTTGCCCTGGGCATCGATGTAGTTGCCGTCGGCGAGATTCGAGTCGAGCAGGCTCTTGGTGTTCCTGAGCAGGAATTCCATGGCGAAATGCACGCCGGGGCCATCGCGCAGCGGAATCTTCAGGTCTCGCGGCATCGTTGCTCCGGTAGCAAGCAACAGCGCATCGTTTTCGTCGAGCAGGCGCTCGAGGTCAACGGCATTGCCGCCCCTGCCGCCGACATCGGCATCGACGACGAATTCGACGCCTTGCTCGCGCAACAGCCCGACCCTGCGGTCAACAAGCCTCTTTTCCAGTTTCATGTTGGGGATGCCGTACATGAGCAGGCCGCCGATGCGGTCGTCGCGCTCGTAGACCGTCACCCGGTGGCCTTGCAGGCCGAGTTGCTCGGCGGCCGCGAGCCCCGCCGGGCCCGAGCCGATCACTGCGACCTTGCGGCCGGTGTCAGCGGCCCGGGGCCTGGCAGTGACCCAGCCCATCTCGAAACCCTTGTCGGCGATGGCGCATTCGATGTTCTTGATCGCTACCGGCGGCTCGTTGATACCGAGCACGCAAGCGCCTTCGCAAGGCGCAGGGCAGACGCGGCCGGTGAATTCGGGGAAATTGTTGGTCTTGTGCAGACGGTCGAGCGCTTCCTTCCACTTGCCCTTGTAGACGAGATCGTTCCATTCGGGAATCAGATTGTAGACCGGGCAGCCATCCTCGGACTGGCAGAACGGCACGCCGCAGTCCATGCAGCGAGCGCCCTGGGTTGCCAGCAAGGGCTCCTGATGGCCGGAGTAGATTTCCTGGAAATCGACGAGCCGCGCCATGGCATCGCGATACGGCTCGGTTTCCCGCGCAAATTCCTTGAATCCGGTCGGCTTGCCCATGGTCGATGTCAAGTTCCTGTCAAGCTGCCAAGGCAGGGATCATGTTCGTTCGGGGAATCGGCTCAAGCGGCGCTTGCCGCCTTGCGTTCGGCGAGGACTCGCTGGTACTCGGTCGGCATGACCTTGACGAAGCCCGCCAGGCTGCGCTCCCAGTCGTCAAGCACCTGCCTGGCGACGGTCGAGCCCGTGTATCTCGCGTGATTCTCGAGCAAGGCCTTCAATTCGAGAACGTCTTCGGCCGCAGTGAGCGCCTCCAGGCCCAGCGAGCCCATATTGCATTGCGCGGGCAATCGTCCGGCCGGATCCCAGACGTAGGCGATGCCGCCGCTCATTCCAGCTCCCATGTTGCGCCCCACCGGGCCGAGCACGACCACGCGGCCTCCAGTCATGTATTCGCAGCCATGGTCGCCGATGCCTTCGACCACGGCGTGGGCGCCGCTGTTGCGCACCGCGAAGCGTTCTGCGGCGACACCGCGAAAATACGCCTCGCCGCTTGTGGCGCCATACAGCGCGACATTGCCGATGAGGATGTTTTCCTCGGCCTTGAAGCTGCTTTCCCGGGGCGGATGGATCACCAGCTTGCCGCCCGAAAGCCCCTTGCCGACGTAGTCGTTGGCATCGCCTTCCACCGTGATGCGGATGCCCTTGGCGAGCCAGGCGCCAAGGCTCTGGCCAGCCGAACCGCGCAGGCGGATGTCGATGGTGTCTTCGGCAAGCATCTGTTCGCGCCAGCGCCGCGCCACCTCGTTCGACAGCATCGTTCCGACCACGCGATCGGTATTTTCCACCTTGTGCTCGATCAGCACCTTCCCGCCATGTTCCAGCGCCGGCGCGGCAAGACGGATCAATTCGTTGTCGAGAGCCTTGTCGAGTCCGTGGTCCTGCTTCTGGCTGCAATGGACTCCGGTGCCAGGAAAGAGGATCTTCGCCGGTTCGAGGATCGCGCCGAGATCCAGGCCGCTGGCCTTCCAATGGTCGATCGCCGCGTCGGCGCGCAACAGATCGACCCGGCCAACCATCTCGTTGACCGTGCGCAAACCGAGTTCGGCCATGATTCCCCGCAGTTCCTCGGCGACCATGAACAGATAGTTGACGACGTGCTCGGGCTTGCCGCGGAACTTGCGGCGCAGGTCGGCGTCCTGGGTGGCGATGCCGACCGGGCAGGTGTTCAGATGGCATTTGCGCATCATGATGCAGCCCAGGGTAATCAGCGGCGCGGTGGAGAAACCGAATTCCTCGGCGCCGAGCAAGGCGGCGATCGCGACATCGCGGCCCGTTTTCAACTGGCCGTCGGTCTGCAATGCCACCCGGGAGCGCAGATTGTTCATGACCAGCGTCTGATGCGTTTCGGCGACGCCGAGCTCCCAGGGCAGCCCGGCGTGCTTGATCGAGGTCAGCGGCGAGGCGCCGGTGCCGCCATCGTGACCGGCGATGACCAGATGGTCGGTCTTGGCCTTGGTCACCCCGGCAGCGATCGTTCCCACGCCGATCTCGGCGACGAGCTTGACGCTGATTCGCGCGCGGCGATTGGCGTTCTTCAGGTCGTGAATGAGCTGGGCAATGTCCTCGATCGAGTAGATGTCGTGATGCGGCGGCGGGCTGATCAGGCCGACTCCAGGAGTCGAATGGCGCGTCCGCGCGATCGTCTCGTCGACCTTGCCGCCTGGCAGTTCGCCGCCTTCGCCAGGCTTGGCGCCTTGGGCGATCTTGATCTGCAATTCGTCGGCATTGGCCAGATACCAGATCGTCACGCCGAACCGGCCCGAGGCGATCTGCTTGATCGCCGAGCGGCTCGAATCGCCATTCGCCATCGGCTCGAAGCGCGCCGGGTCTTCGCCGCCTTCGCCGGTATTCGACTTGCCGCCGATGCGGTTCATGGCGATCGCCAGGGCCTGGTGGCTTTCTGCGGAAATCGAGCCGAAACTCATGGCGCCCGTGGCGAAGCGCTTGACGATTGCACTCGCCGGCTCGACCTCTTCGAGGGTGATCGCCTGGCACGCATCGGTGCGGAATTGCAGCAGCCCGCGCAAGGTCGCGCGCCCGGCCGATTCGGCGTTGGCGAAACGCGAAAAAGCGCGATACGCCTCGGCATTGTTGCCTCGCGCAGCGATTTGCAAGTTGAAGATCGTGTCGGGATTCCACATGTGCGTTTCGCCGCCATTGCGCCAATGGAAATCGCCGGGATTGCCGAGCACCGGTAGGCGTTCGCTTTCGCGCAGCGGGAATCCGGCTCGATGACGCCGCAGCGCCTCGCTTTTCAGCACCTCGAAATTCACGCCTTGCACGCGGCTCGCGGTGCCGCTGAAGCAGCGCTCGACGACTTCGT
This sequence comes from Gammaproteobacteria bacterium, assembly GCA_007571115.1. Taxonomy (GTDB): domain Bacteria; phylum Pseudomonadota; class Gammaproteobacteria; order Pseudomonadales; family Pseudohongiellaceae; genus UBA9145. Next base: position 3,807 of record RKSA01000165.1, on the reverse strand, counting down.
CGGCAAGGCCGACGGCTTCGAAGATCTGGGCGCCCTTGTACGACTGCAAGGTCGAGATTCCCATCTTCGCCATGACCTTGAGCATGCCCTTGGCGACGCCTTTCTTGTAGGCCGCCGCGAGCGCGTCTTCGTCGCGGTAGCCATCGCCGAGCAGGCCGTCGCGATTGGCTTTCCAGAGTGCCTCGAATGCCAGCCAGGGATTGATGGCATCGGCGCCATAGCCCGTCAACAGGCAATGGTGATGGACTTCCCGGGCTTCGCCGGTTTCGACGATGATGCCGATCTGGGTGCGCTGGCGATTGCGCACGAGGTGGTGATGCACGGTTGCGCAAGCAAGCAGTGCGCTCAAGGGGATTCGCCCGGGGCCGATGGCCCGGTCCGACACGATGAGGAACGCGCAGCCGTCGGTGATCGCTCGCGAAGCCTCGTCGCAGATTCGCTGCAAGGCGCCCTCGAAGCCGTGGCTGTCGCCGATGTCGTAGGTGATGTCGATGACACGGCTGCTCATGCCGTGAACGCCGAGATCGCGGATGGCGGCGATTTGCCCGTTGGTCAGGATCGGATGATCGATGCTGAGTCGCCGCGCCTGCTCGCGGGTCGTTTCGAACAGATTGCCCTCGGGGCCGATGAAACAGCGCAGGGACATGACGACTTCCTCACGGATCGAATCGATCGCCGGGTTGGTCACTTGGGCAAACAACTGCTTGAAATAGTCGTACAACATGCGTGGCTTGTCGGACAGGCACGCGAGCGCGGCGTCGTTGCCCATCGAGCCGAGCGGGTCGCGGGCTTCGGTCACCAGCGGCAGCAGCATGAACTCGAGCGTTTCTCTGGTATAGCCGAAGGCTTGCATGCGCGGCAGCAATGCGGGGTCCGCGAGCGAATCGCCGCTACTGCCAGCGGCGAGCTCTTCAAGAACGAGCTTCTCGGCGGCGAGCCATTCGCCGTAGGGCCGTTTGCCGCAGATGATGCTTTTCACCTCGTCGTCGGGTATCAGGCGGCCCTGCTCGAAATCGATGAGGAACATCCTCCCTGGCTGCAAGCGGCCCTTGGTCCTGACGTTGGCGGGGTCCACCGGGAGCACGCCGACTTCCGAGGCCATGATGCACTTGTCGTCATGGGTGACGTAATAGCGGCTCGGACGCAGGCCGTTGCGGTCGAGCACCGCACCGATGTACTGGCCATCAGAAAAGACGATCGAGGCAGGGCCGTCCCAGGGCTCCATCAGGGCCGAATGGAATTCGTAGAAATCCCGTCGCGAACGCTCGATGTTCCTGTCCGACTGCCAGGCTTCGGGAATCATCATCATCGTCGCTTCGGCGAGCGAGCGACCGGCGAGCAACAGCAGCTCCAGGGTGTTGTCGAAAGCGCCTGAGTCGGAAACGTCGTCGTCGATCACGGGGAATGCCGCCTGCAGACGCTCGCCGAAAGCCGCGCTCGCCATCGTTCCTTGCCGCGCCACCATCGCGTTGACGTTGCCTCGCAAGGTGTTGATCTCGCCGTTGTGGCTCATGAAACGATTCGGCTGGGCGCGGTCCCACGAAGGGAAAGTGTTGGTGCTGAAGCGCGAATGCACCATCGCCATGTGCGTGGCGAACTCGGGATGCGTCAGGTCCGGGTAGAAGGGAAACAGTTGCCCCGGAGTCAGCATTCCCTTGTAGACGATGACCTTGCTCGACAGGCTGCAGGCGTAGAGCAGCTTGCGCTCGGTCAGCGAGGCGTCATTGCGCAGCTCGTGGGTGAAACGCTTGCGGATCACGTACAGCGCGCGTTCGAAGGCAGCCTGTTCGAGCCCCTCCCCAGCCGCGACGAACAACTGCTCGATGCAAGGCTGGGCGGCTCGAGCCGCCGGGCCGACATCGGCGCCATCGGCGTCCAGCGGGACTTTTCGCCAGCCAAGCATGGCCTGGCCTTCGGCGGCGACGATCTCGCCGATGCGTCGGCGGCAAAACCCGCGTTGCTCGGCAATTCGCGGCAGGAACACGTTGCCTACCGCGAAGCTGCCGTTGGGGGGCAGCTCCTCGCCAAGGTCAGCTCGCGCCGCAGCGCGGAAGAAATCGTGGGGCAGCCCCACCAGGATGCCGGCGCCATCGCCGGTGTTTGCCTCGAATCCGCAACCGCCGCGATGATCCATCCGCGAGTTGACGAGGAAAGCATCGAGCATGATCTGGTGGCTCGGCCGACCCCTGATGTCCGCGACCAGGCCGACGCCGCAGGAATCCTTTTCCAGCGCCGGGTCGTACAGGCCAGTCTTGTCGGGGTAGCCGACTGGGGCAGGCGTTTTGCTCATGAAATCCGGTTCCGGTCTCGCCATGGCTGCACCCCCGGCGCGGATCACCTCGCCTGGGGACAGTCAGGAATCGGAGCTTGATTTGTCCAGACCGGCGTCGCGTGAACAATCGGAAACCCTCGCGGATTCCCCTGCCCCGTGCGTCCGAGAGGGCCGCCAACCATAACACCGAAGCAGAATTTGTCAAGTTGCCGAACAGGGCCGGGCGGCAATTCCCGCTAGCCAGGGCAGAGTGCTGCCCGAGAAGCGACGAGACCCAATCTGCATGATGCGGGCACTGTGCGACTATCATCGGCTAGGCGTCGCCGACGCCGGCGCGAAATAGCCGTCGATGATGCGCCTGGTCGCTTCGGCTAGCGGCAGGCGCAGTTGCTCGTCGTCGTAGCGGTACAGCGCTTCGGCGTGGAGCACTTCGGGCGGCAGGGAAAACGAGCGGCTGCGGTTCAGCGCGACAACGTAGTCGGGATAGCTGTTCTGGCTGTTCTGGCTTGCGTACGCTGCCATCGCTTCGCGCTTGCCTGGCATTTGCGCGGTGATGTCAACGAGCAGGTTGACTGGATTGTGTACGGTGATCTCGTAGGAAATCGCTTGCGGTCGTGCCTTGCCAGCGGAAAGCAGGCGCAGCGCTGCCCATGCCAGCAGGCCGGTGGCGCGGTGGTCCGGGTGCAGTTCCAGCGGCCCAGGGAAGAATACCGCAGCAGGGCGAAGCTCCCTGATCGCCGCAGCAAACCGCTCGGTGCGCGGAGCATCGACTCGCAGCGCCCGGTCGGGCTCGTCCCAGCATTGCAGGCCGTGCAGGCCGAGCAGCCTGGCAGCGCGCTCGACTTCCTCGCGGCGCCGCTCGACCAGCCCTGCTTCGGCGCCTCCAAGAGCGCCATTGGTCACTACCACGACGTGGGTCTCGACGCCTTCGCGAGCAGCCCTGAGCAGGCATCCGCCGAGGCCGAAGGTCTCGTCGTCGGCATGGGGCGCGAACACCAGCCACGGCCCCGGCGGCAAGGGCCCGGCCTCGAAGGGAACCAGCAAGTGTTCAGCACAGGGCAACATCGCCAATCTCGAGCCGAAAACGCCGGATTATCCCCCAAGCCCCAGAATTTTGCCCGCTGCGCTTGCCGCCTCGCTCTTCAGGCTTGCCATGCTTTCATGCTTAAATCTGCGTCGCGGTTGCGAGGCGGGCTTTTGCTGATGGCGACAGGGTGCGGAACGTGTTGAGACTGATCGGGCAATGGGTGTCGACTCCCGCCTCGAACCATCGGCTATTCCAGCAATTCGTTCGGCAGGAGTTTCTCGGGCAGTTCAGCGCGGCGAGCGCAGGCGCCTTGTGGCTGCTCGTCACGCCGCTGCTGCACATTCTCATTTACTCCTTCGTCTTCAGCTATGTGTTCCAGTTGCGCGAAGTCGCCGATTTCGGGCAGACGCAATTCGTGATTTTCCTGATTATCGGCTATCTGCCTTGGTTCGCCTGCGCCGAGGCCGTCTCCAGGGCGCCGAGCATGTTGCTGGAAAAGGCGCCATTG
>RKSA01000155.1 GCA_007571115.1 Gammaproteobacteria bacterium | reverse complement strand
GGCCACCGCCTCGCTGGGAGGTCCGGGCTCCGGTGTCTTTTTTGACCTCAGCGGCCATCTCCTGCTCGGCGATCCCGGTAGCGAGGGACCTGTCGCCACCGCCGTCGTCAGTGCTCTGCCTTCTTCCTTTGCGGACCTGGACGGTGACCTGGCCCTGGATCTGGATTCAGAGCCGCAGGGCGGGCTCGCTGGTGGCGATCAAGCCGCCGTGCATGACGCACAGCAGCACTGGGTCGCTCTGGCCGAGCTTGGCGGTGATTGCCCCGGCCATGCGGTTCAATGCGTCCTCGACTGCGGCGGCGTCGTGAATGCAGCTCGCGCGGCTCTCTACCGCGGCGATTTCAGCCTGCGCTGGCATCGGCTCGGGGGGCAAGGTCGGGCTCGGCAAGCACCGCCGGCAGGCCGTCGAGGGTCGTCGTCGGGAAAGCGATGTCGGCGCCCTGGGAATGGACGATGGCGATGATTCGCAGCAGCACGTCCTGCTTGATCTCGTGGAAACGCACCCAGTTGGCGGTCCTGGTGAAGGTGTAAACGAAGAAATCGAGGGATGAGGGAGCGAACCTGTTGAAGTTGACGATCATCGTCTGCTCACTGTCGATTTCCTCGTGGGCCAGCAGCATCGCCTTGACCTCGGCGACGATGGCTTGCATCTTGCCGGCATCGCGGTAGCGAATGCCGATCGTTTCGTAGATGCGGCGATTGGTCATTCGCGAGGGATTTTCCAGCGCGAGCTTGGTGAACACCGAATTGGGAATGTACAGGGGACGCTTGTCGAAAGTCCGCACCACGGTGATTCGCCAGCCGATATGCTCGACGACTCCCTCGATGTCGCGATCCGACGAGCGGATCCAGTCGCCCGGCGAAAAGGGCCGGTCGAGATAGAGCATCAGGCCGCCGAAAAAGCTCGCCAGCAAGTCCTGGGCGGCGAATCCGATCGCGACTCCGCCGATTCCGCCAAAAGCAAGCACCGCAGTGATTTCGACGCCGAAGGTCGGCAGCACGACGAGCACAGCGGCGACGATGATGACGAGCCGCAGCAGGCGCATCAATGCCTGCAAGGTCATCGCGTCCATTCGCGACGGGTCCGAGGCGGCCTTGCTCCTGGCGAGGAAGCGCCGCTCGAGCTCGGAGCAGAACTTGAGCAGAAACCAGGCACACAGGCCGATCACCGCGAGCAGCCTGAGGTTCTGCAGCAAGGCGATGCTGAGCAGGCCGGTGGCGACTTGCTGCTCGATGATTTCCAGGCAGGCGAGGCTGGCGCCGAGCACGATCAGCCAGAGCAATGGCTGCCGCGCAGCTTCGAGCAGGGCGTCATCGAAATAGCTCACGGTTTTCTCGGCGCGCCGGGCGATTCCCGAGAGCGCGCGCATGGCGACTGCCGCGACCGCAGCCGCGACGATCAGCACCAGCAGCATCTGGCCAAGCCAGACGAATTCCTGCAACGATTCCATGCCAGTCCCTCCTTTGTTTGCGATCAGCTCAGCGTGACGCCGCGCCGGCAGCGGCGAGGCTGGCGACGACTGCGGCTTTTTCCCGCAGAGTCTCGCGAGCAGAAGCCGGGGCCGATCGGGCGCGCATCGCCGCCAAGGCGCGGTTGCGCGGCGCCCGCGCCTTGTCCAGCGAGTCGGCGACTTGCAAGGCCTGCTCGGGAGAATTGCACAGCAGCAGCATGTCGCAGCCGGCAGCGAGGGCCTGCTCGGCTCGCTGCTCGGCGCAGCCGGCCGCGTGGGCGGCGGCCATGTTCAGGTCGTCGCTGAAGATCACGCCGCGAAAGCCGATCTGCTCGCGCAATACCGTTTGCAGCCAGTAGCGGGAAAACCCTGCGGGGTTCGGGCAGGCTGCGGAATAGATGACGTGGGCGGGCATGATCGCCGCCAGCGAATCGTGGCAGGCGACGAAGGCCTGCATGTCGCTGGTGCGCAGCTCGCGCTCGCAGCGCGAATCGACGGGCGATTCGACGTGGGAATCGGCGCCAACCATGCCGTGGCCAGGAAAATGCTTGCCGACGGCTGCCATGCCGGCATCGGCCATGCCGGCGACATAGGCCCGGGCCAGGGTGGCGACGGTTTGCGGGTCTGCGGAAAAGGCGCGTTCGCCGATCACCGGCGATTGCGCGTCGTAAAGATCGAGCACCGGAGCGAAACTGAAATCGAGCCCGGCGTCGATGATCTCGGCGGCCATGACGAAGCCGCAGTCGCGCGCAAGGGCAAGACCCCGCTCGGGCGCCTCGGCATGGATCTCGCCGATCGCTCGCAACGGCGGCAGGGCCGTGAACCCCTCGCGGAAGCGTTGCACGCGACCGCCTTCCTGATCGACCGCGATCAGCAGATGCGGAGCGCACTGCCTGATCGCTGCGGTCAGTTCGCGCAGTTGCCCGGGGGAATCGTAGTTGCGCGCGAACAGGATCACTCCGCCCACGGATTCGCGTTGCAGCAGTTCGAGCTCGTCGGGTTCGGGCATCAGGCCGCGCAGGTCGAGCATCAACGGCCCGGGCGCTTGCAGTTCCTCGTTCATGTTCTCTCCTTGTTCATGTTCTCCCCTTGTTCCTGTTGTTCCCGGACTGGTGGCCTCGAACAGAATAGATGCCGCGCGGGGGCTTCATCGCCCCATCGCCTCATTGCTCCTGCCAGCGGCCGTCGCGATGGAAGGCGCGCCATCCCGAGGCCTTGCCATCGACGAGGGATTGCACGAAATGCTCGCGGGTCTTGCGGCTGAAGCCGAGCACTGCGGGGTTGCCCTGGGGGTCCTCGGCCGGCGCTTCGAGCAGGTAGTGGAACTTTGGATCGAGCTCGTCGCGGTGTGGCAGCAATTCAGCGATTCGCGGCGCTCGGGTTTCGCGGTTGCGCGGAAAGCCGCTGGCGGCGAGGAACAGCCCTGCGGCGCCTTCGCGCAGGATGAAATGGTCATCGACCTTGCTGCAACGCAGTTCGGGCATCGGCACCGGATCCATTTTCGGCGGCGCCGGCTTGCCGTTGCGCAGCAATTTGCGCGTGTTGCGGCAGCTCGCGTTGGTGCAGCCGAAATACTTGCCGAAGCGGCCGCTTTTCAGTTGCATGTCGCTGCCACACTTGTCGCATTCGATGACCGGGCCATCGTAGCCCTGGATGCGGAACTCGCCTTGCTCGAGGACGAATCCGGAGCAGTCGGGATTGCTGCCACAGACGTGCAGCTTGCGCTGGGAATCGATCAGGTAGGCGTCCATCGCGAGCTCGCATTTCGGGCAGCGGCGCTTGTTGCGCAGGCGGATGTTCTCCTGTTTTTCGGCTTCCTCGACGTCATCGGCGCGAATCGCCTCCTCGCCGGGAATCAGGTTGATCGTGGCGCGGCATTTTTCCTCGCCGGGCAGCGAATACGCCGTGCAGCCGAGGAACACTCCCGTGGCGCCGTTGCGGATCTGCATGGGGCGGCTGCACTTGGGGCAGGCGACATCGACATCGGTGGGCCGGTTCGCTCTCATGCCGCCTTCTGCCGCGTCGGCCCGGGCGAGCTGGGAGGTGAAATCGCGGTAGAACTCGTCGAGAAGCTGCTTCCAGTTCTTGCTTCCTGCAGCGATTTCGTCGAGGGACTCTTCCATGCGCGCAGTGAAATCGTAGTCCATCAGGTCGCGGAAGCTTTCCTGCAGGCGCTCGGTGACGATTTCGCCGATTTTCAAGGCGTGGAAACGCTTGTTTTCGAGCTTGACGTAGCCACGGTCCTGAATCGTCGAAATCGTCGCGGCATAGGTTGAGGGCCGGCCGATGGCGCGTTTTTCGAGCTCTTTGACGAGGCTCGCCTCGGTGTAGCGAGGCGGCGGCTTGGTGAAGTTCTGCACCGGATCGAGCTTTTGCAGCAGCAGCTTGTCGCCGGCGGCGATGTCGGGAAGCACGACGTCCTCGCTGCGCGAAGGCATGACCGCGAGAAAGCCCGGAAACTGCATGATGCGGCCTCTGGCGCGAAGCTCGAACTCGCCGGCGCGAACGACGATGCTGCTCGAAAGATAGCGCGCCGGAACCATCTGGCAGGCGATGAAGGACTGCCAAATCAGCGTGTACAGCCGCCGCGCATCGCTGCGCATGTCGGACAGGTCGTCGGCCGAGCGGGTCGCATCGGTGGGGCGGATCGCCTCGTGGGCCTCCTGGGCGCCTTTGCGCGGCCGGTAGTAGTTGGGCTTGGGCGGCAGATAGTCGCCACCGAAGCGACCCTCGACATAGCTTCGCGCACTGGCGATGGCGTCGTTGGAAAGAAAGGTCGAATCGGTTCGCATGTACGTGATGTGGCCGGCCTGGTAGAGGCTCTGGGCGAGCGTCATCGTCTTGCGCACGCTGAACCCGAGCCGCGCGCTCGCGGCCTGCTGCAAGGTCGAGGTGATCAGTGGCGGGCGCGGCCTCACGTTCGCCGGCTTGTCCTCGCGCTGCGCGACTGCGTATTCGGCCTTGCGCAGCGCTGCGAGGGCGAGCTCGGTCTGCTCCTTGTTGCCCGGCTCGAATTTCTTGCCGCCTTGCCGCGTCACCTGGCAGCGCAATGGCTGCTGCGCCTCGTTCGCCAGGTCGGCAAAGACTTCCCAGTATTCGCGAGGATCGAAGGCCCTGATCTCGCGCTCGCGCTCGACGATCAGCTTGACCGCGACCGATTGCACGCGCCCTGCGGAAAGGCCTCGCGCGACTTTCGCCCACAGCAGCGGCGACAGCATGTAGCCGACCACGCGATCGAGAAAGCGCCGCGCCTGCTGCTCCTCGACGAAGCGCATGTCGACCTTGCCCGTGTCGGCAAAAGCTTCCCTGATCGCCTTGCCCGTGATCTCGTTGAAAACGACTCGCTGGTAGCGACCCGGGTCGCCGCCGATCGCTTCCTG
>RKSA01000058.1 GCA_007571115.1 Gammaproteobacteria bacterium | reverse complement strand
CAGGCCGAGCCTTCCGGAGTCGCGGTCGGCGGCGATCACGTCGAAACAGAAAACGATCAGCAATAGCGGCAGAAACACGAGCAGCGCCTTGCTGATGTCAAAGCTGCCGAGCGCCAGGGCAACGGGGTCGGCGAATTCGTACTTCGAAAACAGCCGTATGTCGGGATACCAGAGCGAAATGGTGCCGACGTAGGGAAGCAGGTCGGACTGACCGACGGCGAAATCAGCGAGCGGCTCGAGCGGCAGCGACGATGCAAACACGACATCCATCGCCGAGCCGGCCCGGGGAGGAGCGGCGGCGCCGGACTGTTGCAATGCAAGCAGGTCGTCGAGCCAGGCCTGCATGTCCGCAGCGATTGCCGAATCGTGGGCTGCGATGGCCGCAGCGCGTTCATCGCGTTCGGCCTTGCCTGCCAAGCCCGCGTAAAGCAGCACCGAGGCAAACGCGAGCAGCAACAGCGCTGCGGAGACGCGCCGGAACTGCATCTTCCATTCGTAACCGATGCGATCGATCGTCCGCATGCGTTTCCCTCATGCCTTCATTCGGCTGGCGCCAAGCGAACACATCGCGGCCATGGCAGCGAACCCCCAGAGCAGCAATAGCAGCAGCTCCCGGGAACTCTCGCGCCAGGCCAGGACGATGGAAGGCGGCTCGTAACGAAACTCGGGAACCGATTCCCAGAGCTCGGCGGGGGCCAGATAGCCAAGGCCCTGGCCGACGCCATTGCGCATCATGTCCTCGTTCATGGCGCGAACGATGTCGTTGCGCTGCCGTTCGGCCGCCAGCGAAAAATGCTCGTGGGCGCTGACATCGGTTGCCGAATAGGCGCGGGAAAGATGCTGCAAGGCGATCGTTGGCGAAAGCAGCGCAAACCAGCGGCGCAGGTTTTGCTGATTTTCGTAGTTGGCAAAAAGCTCGGCGAATGCCGCGTTGTACGATCCGGAATCGATCACCTCGGAAACTTCCAGGCGCACTGCGGCGCGGTTGATCGCCAAGCCATCGAGCTCGGCGTCGCGAAGTTCCCTGCCGAGGGCGCGTTCCATGACCTGGCGCTCGACAGCGAGGTATTCGGCGCTGCCGCCTGGCGGCCGGTTCGCCTGCAAGCTCGCTCGCGTGTCTTGCCAGAACGTTCCTGGATCCGGGCTTGGATAGACCTGCTCGGCGATGCTCGCCGCCAGGCGCGGCAAGGCGATGGCGCTAATCACCCAGATGCCGAGCATGAGCAGCAGGGCGGTTTTCGCCTCGGCGGCCCACAGTGAAACGAGCAAGGTGATGGCGGTCAGAAACACGATGTACAGCCCGTAGGCAAGGAGCAGCGAAAGACCGCGCAACAGCGTGTCACTGGTCGAATGGCCGGCTTGCGCAAGCGACAGCAAGGCAAGCGATGTCGATAGCGCAACCATGACTGCAAGCACGGCAAAGGCGATGCCGGCAATGACGATGAATTTCCCGAACAGCACGCCGAGCGGACTCGCGCCGGTGCCGATCAGTTGCCGCAAGCTGCCTCGTTCGCGCTCGCCGGCGATGCTGCCATAGCCCAGCAGTATCACGAGCAAGGGCAGGGTCAGGGCCAGCACTCCGGCGATGCTGAAATTCTCCAACCTGCCGAGTTCGGGGGCGTCTTCGGCAGCGCGGAACATCGCGGGATTGCGGTAATGCGCTTCCAGCCAGATGACCTGGCCAAGGTACGGGGAAACTCCAGGGTCGAAGGATGCCAGGGGCGCTGCGGGCTTGTGCGCCATGCGGCTGAAATGGGCTGCGGCATGCGGGTTTTTCTTGCCTTGCCCGGCGAACACCGCAGCATCGTCGGCGCGGGCCTGGGAGACTGCGCGGTCCTTGGCGCGCTCGGTGGCAAAACCGGTAACGAGACCGAGCACGAGCAACAGCGCGACGATTCCGAGCAGGCCGAGGGCGCGGCCATCGCGCCTGGTTTCAGTCAGTTCCTTGCGCATGACGTGGAAGGTCGCGCCAGCCATGCCGGTCATTGGCCTTGCTCCTCGCTCGAGCGATCATCGTGCATGTGCTGCAGATAAAGCTGCTCCAGCGCTGCCTGATCGAGGGATTCCGGAGCGAGCTGCTCGACCAGTGTCCCCGATTTCATGATGCCGATGCGGTCGGCGATCTGCTTGGCGCGGAACAGGTCGTGGGTCGCCATGAGCACCGCCGTGCCATCGTCCGCGAGCCGCCGCAGCAACTGGCAGAACTCGTTCGCAGCGCCAGGATCGAGGCCCGACAGCGGCTCATCGAGCAACAGCGCCTTGGCGTTCTTGGCGAGGGCGATGGCGAGCCCCACCTTCTGCCTCATTCCCTTGGAATAGGCGCCGACTTGCTGGCCTGCGGCGAGTTCGTCGAGCCCGACTTCGTGCAGCAGGCCCCGGAGACGTTCCTCACCGGGGCTGCCACTGCCGCCGAGCTTGACGAAATAGTCGAGATTCTCGAACCCCGAAAGAGCTGGATAGAGCGCAACCTGCTCGGGAACGTAGCCGAGCACGGCACGAGCCCGGCTCGGATCGGCAGCGACCTTGGCGCCATCGACGATGGCGGCGCCTGAAGTCGGTTCGAGAAAACCGAGAAAGAGATTGATCGTCGTGGTCTTGCCGGCGCCATTGGCGCCAAGAAGGCAGACGATTTCCGCAGCGTTAACCGAAAGGTTCAAGGCGTTCAGCGCGACGTTCGACTGAAATGCCTTGGTCAGCTCCTCGGCGCGAAGCAATTCGCTCATGACTCGTGCTCACTCGGGTTGGGAAATGGGGTGCCTCGCGCACGGTTCGGAAGTATCCGGGCAAAGGCTTTTCCTGTCAAGCCGTCAGGCAAGCTGCTCAAGGAAGCTCTCGAGGGGCAGGGTTTCCACTCCTCCCGGCTGGGTGAAGCTGTGCGTGCCCGGATAGATGACCAGGCGGCGTTTGGCGGCGATGTCCTCGCAAGCGCGGTGGAATCCTGCGGATGGTCTTGGCGCCGACAGCGAACGCTTGATCTCGATGCCCCAGCGCTCTGCGGGGCTGAACTCGAGCACGAGATCGATTTCCGCGCCACGCTGGGTTCGATAGAAAAAGGGCAGAACTCCGCTCGGCGCAACGCCGAGAACGCTCTCGATGACGAATCCCTCCCAACTCATGCCGGCAACCGGATGGCTCAGCGTGTCCTTGAGGGATTGCAGGTTCAGCAGGCCATGAACGATTCCGCTATCCCTGAGATAGATCTTCGGCGACCGGACCAGGCGTTTGCCGATATTCCCATGCCAGGGCTGCAGGCGGCGCACGAGCAGCAGGTCAACGAGCAGGTCGAGGTAGCGGTTGAGTGTGCGGACATCGATCGCCAGCGCTGCGCCGAGTTTCGCCGCATTGAGCAGGCCACCCTGACTGTAGGCGAGCATCGTCCAGAATCGGCGCAAGGTCTCTTCCGGCATCCGGGAATCGAATTGCGGAATGTCGCGCTCGAGATAGGTGCGAACGAAATCGCGCCGCCAATTCATGCTGGCGCGGTCGGACTTGGCGAGAAACGAATCGGGATAACCGCCGCGAAGCCAGAGCCGTTCGATCGCGCCGTCAACCGAAGCGGCGACTTCGGTGGGATCAAAGGGGTTCAGTTCGCGATAGGCGACGCGCCCGGCGAGGGATTCGGAAGTCTGCCGCAGCAGGTCGATCGAAGCCGAGCCGAGAAAGAGGAATCTCCCACTTCCCCTGCCTTGCCTGCGATAGCTGTCGATCAGGCCGCGAATGGACTCGTACAGTGCTGGCAGCCGCTGGATTTCGTCAATGATGACGAGCCTGTCGGCGAATTGCGGCAAAAAGTCGCCCGGGCTTTCGAGGGGCACCCGATCCGCAGGATTCTCGAGATCGAAATACGCAGCCTCTCGAGAACGGCCGATTTCGAGCGCGAGGGTGGTTTTTCCGACCTGCCGCGAACCCAGCAGCGCGACTGCGGCCTGCTCGTCGAGCAGTTCTTCGACCGATTGTTGGATGCGGCGCTTGAACATGTTGAAAAAATAGCATCATGATGCGATTTTTTCAACATGCTTTCTTCTCCGAAATGGCCTGTCGAGCAAGGCCCCGGGCACCATGGATGGCGCCAAAGCTGCGTTCGCGGGCGCCAGACGAAGAGGCCCCAGCGGCATATGCCGCTGGGGCCTCTGGTATGGCGCCTGACGATGACCTACTTTCACATGGGGAGGCCCCACACTATCATCGGCGCTGAGCGGTTTCACTGCTGAGTTCGGGATGGGATCAGGTGGTTCACGCTCGCCAAGGTCGTCAGGCATAAACTTTTCGTGGGCTTCGCGTCGTGGGCTTCGCGGGCTTTTCATGAATCCCGCACTAGCCCGCGCCGCAGCGGCGGCGCGAATTCGGCAAAAGCCAATTCGGCAAAGACATGGAAGGATGCTGCACTGGCAAGCCGTAGCGGCAAAGCCATATGAAATCATTGTGGTCGCAACCCGGGGCATGAGCCCCTGGTTATGCGATCAAGCCTCACGTGCAATTAGTACCGGTTAGCTCAACGCCTCACAGCGCTTACACACCCGGCCTATCAACGTCGTCGTCTTCAACGGCACTTCAGGAGAAAAGCCAGGCCGAAGCCCGGAGTTTCTCAGGGAGATCCAGTCTTGAAGGAGGCTTCCCGCTTAGATGCTTTCAGCGGTTATCCCGTCCGAACGTAGCTACCGGGCGATGCCTCTGGCGAGACAACCCGAACACCAGCGGTTCGTTCACCCCGGTCCTCTCGTACTAGGGGTAACTCTTCGCAAATCTCCTGCGCCCACGGCAGATAGGGACCGAACTGTCTCACGACGTTCTAAACCCAGCTCGCGTACCACTTTAAATGGCGAACAGCCATACCCTTGGGACCTGCTTCA
>RKSA01000067.1 GCA_007571115.1 Gammaproteobacteria bacterium | reverse complement strand
CCGATCTCAAGCCAGGCTCGGCAGCGCGGCCCTTCTTCGGCGTTGCACCGGCCCTGCTCGACGCCCAGGGCAACGAGCTCGCTGGCGAGGCGGTCGGCAATCTCGTGCTCAAGCAGAGCTGGCCGAGCCAGATCCGCACCGTGTACGGCGACCACCAACGCTGCATCGACACGTATTTCACGAGCTACCCCGGCCACTATTTCACCGGCGACAGCGCGCGCCGCGACGCCGATGGCTACTACTGGGTGACGGGCCGCGTCGACGACGTGATCAATGTCTCGGGCCACCGCCTCGGCACCGCCGAAATCGAAAGCGCCCTGGTTCTGCACGAAGCCGTCGCCGAGGCCGCCGTGGTCGGCTATCCCCACGAAATCAAGGGCCAGGGAATCTATGCCTATGTCACCTTGATGACCGGACTCGAAGCCTCGGCCGAATTGCGCGCCGAGCTGATCGGCTTCGTCAGCAAGGAAATCGGCGCTTTCGCCAAGCCCGAGATCATCCAGTTCGCGCCCGGCCTGCCGAAAACCCGTTCGGGCAAGATCATGCGCCGCATCCTGCGCAAGATCGCCGCCAACGAGCTCGACAACCTCGGCGACACCACCACCCTCGCCGACCCCGCAGTCGTCGAGCAGCTCATCGAGCAGCGAGCCAACCGCTAAGCGGCACACCGCCAGCACGGCACGACAGGGAAACCGATGCAAACGGCGCACAACGGCAGCCTCGACTGGATCGCCAAGATCATCTGGAACATCGCCGACGACGTGCTCCGCGACCTCTACGTGCGCGGCAAGTACCGCGACGTGATCCTGCCCATGGCAGTCCTGCGCCGCCTCGATGCGGTGCTCGAGGACGGCAAGCAGGACGTGCTCGCGGAGAAGGAGCGGCTCGATCAGGTCGGCATCGTCGACCAGGACGCAGCGTTGCGCCAGGCCGCCGGGCAGGCGTTCTACAACGTGTCGCGGTTCACCTTGCGCGACCTGCGTTCGCGCTCAAGCCGGGAGCGGCTCGAAGCCGACTTCCGCGACTATCTCGACGGCTTCTCGCCGAACGTGCAGGACATCCTCCGCTGTTTCGAGTTCCGCAACCAGATCCCGCGGCTATCCAGGGCCGATGCGCTTGGCACCCTGATCGAGAAGTTCACTTCGCCCGACCTCAACCTGAGCCCGCGAGCGGTTCGCGACGCCGATGGCTCGATCCGGCGCCCGGGGCTCGACAATCACGGCATGGGCTCGATCTTCGAAGAGCTCGTGCGGCGCTTCAACGAGGAAAACAACGAGGAGGCCGGCGAGCACTGGACTCCCCGGGACGCAGTGCAACTCATGGCCAGGCTCGTTTTCGAGCCCGTCGCCAGCGACCTCGAGGACGCCACCTACCTGCTCTATGACGGCGCCTGCGGCACCGGCGGCATGCTCACCGTCGCCGAGCAAACGCTCCAGCAGCTCGCCGCCGAACACGGCAAGGAGGTGTCTACTCATTTGTATGGCCAGGAGATCAACGCCGAAACCTATGCGATCTGCAAGGCCGATCTGCTGCTCAAGGGCGAAGGCGATGCCGCTGACAACATCGTCGGCGGCCCCGAGCATTCGACCCTCGCCAACGACGCCTTCCCCTCTCGCGAATTCGATTTCATGCTGTCGAATCCGCCTTATGGCAAGAGCTGGAAAACCGACCTCGAACGCATGGGCGGCAAGGCCGGGATGCGTGACCCGCGCTTCGTCATCAGCCACGGCGACGATCCCGAATACTCGCTGCTGACGCGTTCGAGCGACGGGCAGATGCTGTTCCTCGCCAACAAGCTCGCCAAGATGAAGCATGGCACGGCTCTTGGCAGCCGCATCGCCGAGGTGCATAACGGCTCGTCGCTGTTCACCGGCGACGCCGGCCAGGGCGAAAGCAATATCCGCCGCTGGATCATCGAGAACGACTGGCTCGAAGCCATCGTCGCCCTGCCGCTCAATCTTTTCTACAACACCGGAATCGCCACCTACGTCTGGGTGCTGAGCAACCGCAAGCCCGAACATCGCTGCGGCAAGGTGCAATTGATCGACGCGACCAGGCGCTTCCGCGCGCTGCGCAAGAATCTCGGCAAGAAGAACTGCGAGCTCGGCGAGGACGACATCGCGCGCGTCATGGAGCTGTTCCACGCCTTCGAGGAAAGCGACGAAAGCAAGATTTTCGACAACGCCGCCTTCGGCTACTGGAAAGTCACCGTCGAGCGACCGCTGAGGATCAGGCAGGCGCAGCCGGATCGCGTCTACAAGCCTGCCGAAATCAAGCGCTTGAAAGAGACCGGCGAACGCAGCGAGGACGCACCGCCGGTCATCAGGAGAATCCACAAGTCTGGCACCGAAGCCGACCCGCTGCACGGCCTGTTCCCGGCGAGCGTGAATGGCAGGCCCGCAGTCGTCGAATACGAGGCCGACAGCGAATTGCGCGACACCGAACAGATTCCCTTGACGACTCCAGGGGGAATCGATGCATTCCTGGGCCGCGAAGTGCTTCCCTGGGCTGCCGACGCCTGGTATCAGCCCGACAAGGTCAGGATCGGCTATGAAATCAGCTTCAACCGCCATTTCCACCAGCCACAGCCGATGCGGACCCTCGCCGCAATCCGCACCGACATCCTCGCGCTCGAACGCGAAGCCGAAGGCTTGCTCGAGCGAATCGTCGACGAGCCCCGGCCCGCCTATCCAACGCGCAAGCTGCGCGTGTACGCCGACACTTCGGTCTTTGGCGGCTGCGAGGACATCGAGTTCCAGGACGCCTCGCGCTGGCTGATCGAGCGGTTCGTGCGCGGCGACATGACTTTGGTGTTCTCGCCTGTCGTTCTCGAGGAGCTTGCCTGTGCGCCGTCTCCTGTGAAGCAAGTGCTAACGGATATACCGAAAACCAACGCCGAAAGACTCGAGAGGTCGGATGAATCCGACCGCCTTGCCGCCGCCTACATCGATCATTCCATGCTGCGCAAGCGCGACCGGGCCGATGCAGAACATATTGCCCTGGCGACACTAGCCGGAGTCGATGTGCTCGTGAGCTGGAACTTCCGCCACATCGTCAACTTTTCTCGCATTCGCTCATGCAACCGGATAAACTTGGATCATGGCTACGGTGAAATCACGGTCAAGACCCCGCATCAATTGCAGGAGACCCGAGATGACCAGTGAACTCCCTCAGAAACGGTTCGACTGCGTGCAATTCACTCGCAGGCAGCGCGAGCGGCGGGCCAGAGATACCGAAGGCATGAGCTTCGAGGAAATCCGCGACTACATCGACAACCGCCTGCTTCTGCCCAGCGATGACATCTTGAAGGAGCTCGCGGACGAGATGCGAACGCGGCAGCCTCGCAGGAACATCGCGTTCGATGTCGTCGAGTCCGGCGACGGCGGCTATGAAGCGCATTCGCGAGTGCTCTGCCGCAGCGTCCGGGCCACCGATCGGGAAGGGCTCGAACGCGCCGCCCAGGCCCTCGCGCGCGAACGCTTCGACGAATCGAACACTCCGGAACTCACCGTGACATTGCGCCAAGCGCCATGGACAAGCGCTGCGCAAGCAAAGAAGGGCGAGACGAGCGACAGCTCCCAGCAACCCGGCGAGAGGCGCAGCGCATGAAGACCGGCGAGATCACCCTCGAAGTGCCCGAAGACGAATCGAGAGCAGCAGCCTTCCATGGCGTCGCCGTCATGCGCGGGATTCGGGAGCGCCTCAACGGGAAGCTCGCCGGCATGTCCGCGACCGAACTGACCGAGTGGCTCAGCACTCCACGCCCGCTTCCGGGGCGCAAGACTACTGGCTTGACACCAAATGGCCTTGATGAGTTTCCTTCACATTCCGGCACAGCCGGTCGTATAATCTGACCTGAACTTGCAGCCACCTATCGCAGGAGGTTGACATGGAGCGGATCGGGGCCCATGAGGCCAGGACGCATTTCTCACAACTGCTTGAGCGGGTGGTTCGCGGCGAAAGCCTCACGATCACCCAGGACGGCAAGCCTGTCGCGAAGCTGGTGCCGACGGACAGTCCCCGCGAGGAAGCCGAGAAGGCGCTTGCCCGAATCAGGGCACGGCGCGAGAGGATCAAAGGTGCGCCTTTGGCGGAGCTGATGGCCTCCGTGCATGAGGGCCACAGGTGGTAAGCCGCGTTCCGCTGCTGCCATGTCGGCACTACAGTTGGCCTTAGCCAACACCCTTCGCACTTTGCCCCGACTGCCCGTATAATTCGATCCGAACTACAGTCGCTCACCGGAGGTTGACATGGAGCGGATCGGGGCCCATGAGGCTGAAACGCATTTCCCACAACTCTTGGACCGGGTGGTTCGCGGCGAGAGTCTCACCATCACGCGACACGGCAGGCCCGTTGCCAAACTCGTGCCTACAGACGACCCGCGCAAGCAGGCAGCCCAGGCGGTTGCCCGACTCCGGCAACTCCGGCGTGAGGTCCAGGGTGTGCCACTTGAAGAGGTGATGAAGACCGTTCACGAAGGGCACCGATGGTGACGGTATTGGTGATCGACTCGTCGATCTTCATTGCTTCGTGCCTGCCCGACGAAGAGGAGCCGATGGCCATCTCTGCGTTGCAGCATGTGGCTGCCATGGGCGGCGTTGCGCCGCGCATTTGGTGGTATGAAATACGCAATGCGCTGTTGATGAGCGAACGCCGGAATCGCATTTCACGCGAACAGGCCACGGACGCGATTGCGCAAAGCAGAAAGCTATATGTGGAAATCGACGACAGTCACGACGAATTTTCGCTCGCAGGATTGACACGTCGATTCAACCTTACCATTTACGACGCCGCCTATCTGGAAGTGGCCTTGCGACGCGGCCTGCCGCTGGCCACTCTCGACAAGCGTTTGCGC
>RKSA01000176.1 GCA_007571115.1 Gammaproteobacteria bacterium | reverse complement strand
GCGCGGGCGAATTCGATGGCGATCTGGGCGCCCGTCGCCGAACCGTACAGCCCGATGCGGCGCTCGCCGAGGGCCGCGACCAGCTCCCTGAGCCAGGCAACGTATCCGTCGAGGCCCGCACCTGCCGTTTCCGGCAATGGGTCCGAAGCGCCGTAGCCCGGCGTGTCGGCAGCGATTCCCTCGACGTCCCCAGGCAGGATTTGCAGCACCGGTTCGAGCCACTTCGAGGAAAGCGGCGATGGGTGCAGCAAGACCAATGGCCTGCCGTTGCCGTGGCGGCGCACATGGGTCTGGCTGCCATCCGCCAGATCGAGGTACGAGCGCTTGCTCATAGCCCCAGCACTCCGGGGTTCAAGCGGCGCCCTGGATCGAGTTCGCGCTTCAGCGCCTCGATCAGCCGCCAGTTCGCTGGTCGCAGCCCTTCGCGATACGCATACGACTTGCCGAGCTGCAAGTGCGCTGCTCCGAGCTTGCTGAACAGCTCGATCAGCAGTGCGCGGATTTCGCCCACCGCAGCCCTGGCGGCGCGATTTTCCGGGAAACTGCGGATCCTTCCGAGCACTGCGGGCTCGACGCTGGCGCGATGAATCGCATCGAGGGAATCGGGCCAGAAAAACACTGGCTCCAGGACCGTGCAATTCGTCGCGACGGTCGTCAGCAGATAGCCGACGCCGATTTCGTGCTCGCCCAGGCTCGATTCGTGATCGGCGAACAGCTCGATGATCGCATCCATCGCTTCGAGCGCCCGGGAATGCGGAAACACGCCATGGACCGGAACCCAGCGCTCGCCGTCGGGCCCGATGATATTGTTGAGGGGGCCGAAGGGGTTGGCGCGCAGCACTTGCGGGATCGTCGGCGGCAGTTCCTTGCCGCCATGAGCGGCGGCGATCTGGCGCGTTTGCGCGAGTCGTTCGCTGGCGCCAGCGGCGTTGCGGTCCTCGATCATGACGTGGAAGGACCATTCGACGTCATCCATGAAATTGCGCCCCGTCATGGCGATTCGCGCACCGTCGGCAAGTGCCTTGCCGACATTGCCGGCGCTCTTCATCACGCCGAGCAGGCTTTTCGCGTCGCTGGCGAGGCTCTCGCGGCGCATGCGCTGGCGTTGCAGGAACGGATCGAAGCCGAAGCATTCCATCGCCAGATCCTGGCGCGAGATTTCGGCCATCGCCGCGAGCATGGAGCAATGATCCTCGAAGGCAAACGAGCCGAAGGCCTTGCCATCGAGTTCGGGAACGAGGCGCAAGGTCGCCGTGGCCTTGACGCCGAGTGCGCCGCAGTCGCCGCAGAACAGCCCGGTCAGGTCGGGACCGTGCTGGCGAAAGAAGGGGCTCGAGTTGCGCTGGCCAGCGGCGCCGGTATGCAGCAACGAACCGTCGGCGAGCACCACCGCGAGGCCGAGCGCCGAGTCGGCCGCCGAGCCGTAATGCCCCGAGCCCCAGAAAATGCTGTTCTGCGAAAGGCTGCCGCCGACCGTGGCATGAATTCCCGACAAGGTTCCCCAGTACGGGGTGCGCAAGCCGCTTCCCGAAAGCGCTTCGTGCAATTCGCGCCAGCTCGCTCCGGCCTCCACGGTGACGTGCATGTCGTGCTGGTCGATTTCGCGAACCCGGTTCATGGCGCGCATGTCGATCAGCACCGCGTCGGACTCGGCGGGAACATAGCCGCTGCTGTACGACATGCCGCCGCCCCGGGCGACGATGGCTCGACCGGCCGAGACAGCCTCGGCAACCACAGTCTGCAATTGCTCGATGCTCGCCGGGCGAACGACGAGCCCGGCGCGCGAGCCGTGGCTGAAGATATCCTGGGAAAGCAGCTCGCGAGCGTCGGCATCCTCGCTGACGGCCTCGCTGCCGAGCAATTCGCGCAGCCGCCCGGGCAGCGCTGTTGCGCTCGCCGCCTCGCTCACCAGCCTGCTGTCGCCATGACTTCGCGAGCGGCGCGTTCGCCGGATTCGAATGCCCCCTCCATTCCGGAAAATTCCGAGGCGGTATGCTCGCCAGCGAAGTGAACGCCATTCGCGGGCTGTCGCAGCGCTTCGAAGTAGCGCCCGATCTGGCCTGCCTGCCAGGCCGGCCAGCTTCCCCGGCAGAACCGGTCGGCGCCCCAGCGAACGAGGGCGTGGGAGCGCAACTTGCCTTGGGAGTCGGGCCAGATCTTGGCGATGTCGGCGAGGATGCGCTCGCTTGCCTCTGCTTCGGGCAGGGCCTCATAGCGATCACAGTCGTCGCCATTGATCCAGACCGTGGCGAAGACCTCGCCGCTGTCGGCTGCACGGCGCGCGAATAGCCTGCCGAATTCGGCATCCGACCAGACCGAGCCGGGGATTGCCGAGGATTCCCAGTCCTCGGCCGAAGCGCTCAGATATGCCTGGGTCACCTTGTTGAAAGCGATGCTGTCGAGGGCTTCGCGCTGCCTCGCCGGCAGGGCAGGACTGAAGCTGATCGGGCGCAGCGCTGGAACGGGCAGGCTCATGATCGCCGCGTCGGCCTCGATCGCCAGGCCGCTCGCGCAGCGAATCGTCACGCCGCCGCCATTGCTGGCGACTTCGGTGACGGTTTCGCCAAGCAGGACTGGGCCTTGCAGGTTCGCCGCCATGGCTTCGGGAAGCCGCATGTTGCCGCCCGTCACTGCAAGCAGCGAAGCTCCCTCCCTCGCGCCGCGCTGGAAGCCGGCGACGACCCGATACAGGCTGAGCAGCGAAGTTCCCGCCAGGGTGTTGCCATAGCTGTTGTTGGCATCGACCAGGGCGAGCGCCGCGTCGTTGAGGCCCTGCTCGCGAAGCCAGGCGCTTGCGGCAACATCGTGCTCGGCCATGCTGTTGTCGTGCCAGTCGGAAGTCTGCGCAAAAGGCGGCTCGCGCAACAGGAAGCTGGCGAGCCGGTCGGGAGTGATCTGCTGCAGCGCTTCGGGAAAAGGGTTGCGCGGCGAAAGCCGCCAGCTCTGCCTCGTTTCAACGACTCCATCGATGAGGTAGTTCATTGGCAAGGCGTCCCTCGCGGTCGGTGGCGCGAGTTCGACACCGAGCTGCGCGGCAGAGGCGAGCAGCCTGCGGTAGTTCGAGCCGATCTGGCTGCCGCCGGCTTCGGGGCTGCCGGGAACATCGTCGAGGGTCAGCACGCGGCCGCCAACGCGGTCACGGCCTTCGATGACGACGGTCTCGTAGCCGGCCTGCTCGAGCATCAGCGCCGCATGAAGGCCGGAAAGACCCGCTCCGGCAACCGCGACCCGGCGCCCTTGGGCGCGGATCGCTCGTGGCAGCGCTGTCGCCGCAGCGGCAGCGATGGCGGCGCCGAGAAAGCGCCGTCGGCCGATCAGCTTGCCGGGGCTTCCGGGCTTGGTCGGTTCAGCAGTCAAAGCTGAGTTCCAGCCCGACCTGGCGCTCGCGGCGCGGCAGGGCGAAGAAGGCGCGTGGCGAACCCCGGTCGGCAGTCTCCGGAGCGACATTGAGCGAGGCGAAGCTGAAATAGGGGATTTGCAGCCAGCGAGTTGCCAGAACCGCCGCGTCCTCGTTGGTCAGGTTGCGCCCGAGCAGTGCGAGGCGCCAGTTCTCGCCCTGCACGCCAAGCCTCGCGCCGACCAGCGTCGCCGCCCCGGTGTACGAGAGCTGGTGCAGTTGCGTGTACCGCTTCGATTCATAGCTGACGTTGACATTGGAGAAGAACTCGAGGCCGTTCGCCAACGGCCGCGAATGGCTGAGGAAGGCGCTCGCCTGGTGCCGCGAGCCCATCGGGAACTGGTTTCCTGCCACCGAGCAGTTCCCCATGCCATTCGGGTTCATCGAGGTCGCCGGGTCGCCGGTGAAGCGCCCGCCGCCGCTGGTCAGGGTCCACTGGAACTCGTCGCAGCCACTCGTGAACTCGGAGTCGGCCAGTGCATAGCTCAGGCCGACCGAGGTGCTGTCGCCGAGCCGCGCGAGCAGGTCGACTTCCAGCCCGAGGACTTCGCCATCGGCCTGGTTGGTGACCACCGAGTTGAGCGCGCCGTCGGGGTCGGCCACGGGAGTGGTGAGCTGGTACTTGTCGATATCCGACCAGAACAGCGCCAGGTTGAGCTGCGCCCGGCCGTCGAGCAGCGATGTCTTGATTCCGCCTTCGAGATTTCTCGACTCCTCCTCATCGTAGCTTGGCCGGCCGATGTTGTTGCCGATGGCGCCGTTCAGCCCGCCGGGCTTGAGCCCTTCGGAGTAGATGCCGTAAAGCATCGCCGCATCGCTGAGCCGGTAGTCGAAGGTGATCCGGGGGGTGATGCTGGTGAAGGTCGACGCTCCGGAGAACTCGAGCGCACCGTCGGCGTCAAGGTCGTCCTGCAGCTTTTCCTCGTCGGCGTAGCGCAATTCGATGGTTGCCGCGGCGCGTTCGGAAATGTTCCACGCGACCGAGCCGAATACCGCCACGTTGGTTATGTGGTTGTCGGTGCCGCTGGGGGTGATGGCGCCGGGGATGATGTCCGAGCTGTCGTCCACGAGATCGTAATGGAACACGCCAGCGCTCCAGCGAAGCGCAGCATCGGCGGCCGAGTCGAGGCGGAGCTCGAAGGAGGTTTCCTCGTACTCGTTCTTTGCGGTGAGGGCGAAGAACGACTCGGGGCCAAGGAAGAAGTTGACCGGGCCATGGTCCGAATCGGAACCGGTATCGCGGTCTTCGTCGCGGCGCGAGACTTGCAGGTTCAGGGTGCCGCCGAAATCGAGCTCGTAAGCCGCCTGCAGGGCAAGGATGCCGAGATCGCGCCTGACACCGCTGAACGCCACTCCTTGCGCAGTCGAGTAGACATTGCCGAAAAACGTGCTGCCGGCGTTGATTCCGGGCAGGGCATTGGGCACGCCATCGGCGTCGGGACCGTCGTTGAGAGCGATGGGCCCGGCCTTGATTTCACCGCAGTAGTACTGGTTGCGATTGGCGCTTTCGACCCGGGGCCAGAACGCTAGCGAGCGGAATCCCGGATAGCAGTTGTTCTCGGCCGCCGATTGCAGGAAAAAGGGCCGGGTGCCGTCGTCGTCCCGCTGGTACTGGATGCGACCCGTCAGCGACAGCCTTTCATTCGGAATCCAGTCGAGGGCGACGTTCAGGGAACTCGTCTCCTCCTGGCCGACAGTCTGGTTCGTCACCTCGTTGTTCCATTGGCCGCCGAACTCGTAGTGGCGGGCCGCAGCGCGAATGGCGAGCACGTCGTCGACAAGCTGCCCGCTGACATTGGCAACGATGTCGTGCTCCCCCGAGCCGAGGCCGCGAACGCGGACCTTGCCGAAAAACTCCCGGCCCGGGCGCTGGGTGACGAAATTGATCGCGCCGGAATAGGTGTTGCGGCCGTACAGCGCGCTTTGCGGCCCCTTGATGACCTCGACGCGCTCGAGGGTCGACATGTCGAGGCTCTGGATGTCGCCGGCGTAGTACATGCCGTCGACAAAATAGGCGACGCCGCTTTCGACGCCAAACTGCACGCCGGCAAGGACATTGCCCTGGCCGCGGATCACCGGCCGCTCGGTGGCCCGGCCGAAGGCGCTGGAGAAACTCAGCCCCGGCGTGAAGCGCGCGATGTCGGCGACGCTGTTCAGGTCGAGCTGCTCGACATTGGCGGCGGTGAAGGCCGAAACCGTCACCGGGGCGTCGTTGAGGCTTTCCTCGACCTTGCGCGCGGTGACGAAGATTTCCTCGATCTGGTTTTGCTGGGCGTTCGCTGGGGCGCTCAAGGCCAATGCCGCAGCGGCTGCCGCGAGCAATGGCCAATGGGGATTGGAAGGATGGCGCATGATTCGGTTCCTCGCCAAGTATCGATTGCAGGCATCGAGCCCGGGGTCGGCGACACCAAGCGGCGAAACCGCCATGCAGCGTCGCTATGTTCCGTCAGTATTGCATATTGTTATGCGTATAGGGCTCATGCTACGCCCAGATCGAACCGATGGCAATAGCTGGAAACGGTTTTGTTGCGCTTGCTGTTGGCCTCTTGTTGCCGGCACGCTCGCTGTTGGCATATGGTTGGCTCAATCGAGCAGGAACGAAAGGTCCGCAGCGCGGCAATGCTTGGTCAGCATGCCTAGCGAGACGTGGTCGACACCAGTTTCCGCCACCGTCACCAGGCTCGCCTCGCTGATGCCTCCCGAGGCTTCGAGCTTGCAGCGGCCGTCGGTCCAGGCCACGGCCTCGCGAAGTTGCCCGAGGCTGAAATTGTCGAGCATGACGCTGTCGGCGTCGGCGCTGACCGCCTGTTCGAGTTCCGCCTGATCGCGAACTTCGACCGCAACGGGCTGGTCAGGCAGCAAGGCCCGGGCGCGGCTGATCGCCGCAGCGATGCTGCCGCTGGCGCGAATGTGGTTTTCCTTGAGCAGGTAGCCGTCGTGCAGCCCCAGGCGGTGATTGCGGCAGCCGCCGACGCGAACCGCGTATTTTTGCGCGATGCGCAAGCCGGGCAAGGTCTTGCGCGTATCGAGCAGCTCGCAGCCGGTATGGGCGACGAGGTCCGCGAGCCTTCGGCTTTGCGCGGCGACTCCGCAAAGCAGTTGCAGGAAATTGAGAGCGCTGCGTTCGGCAGTGAGCAGGGCGCGGGCATTGCCGCGCACCGTATACAGCACCGAGCCGGCTGCGACGGGTTCGCCTTCGTCAAAGCGCCACTCGGGCGCCGCTGCGAGGCCGAGCTGGCGATAGACCTCGTCGACCCAGGGCCGGCCGCAGGACACCGTCGCCTCCCGCGCGATGGTCCGACCCGTGGCGGTCGCGTCGGGATCGAGCAATGCTGCGCTGATGTCTCCAGAGCCGACGTCCTCGGCAAGGGCCCGCCGGACGTTCCCGGTGATGTCCTCGATCATGCCTTGGCCCATGCCCCGAGCCATGTCCTGGCGTTCCGGCGAACTCAATCAATCAAGGAACCTGACTGTTCGATCAGGCTTTGGCCGACGGACTCGGTTGCCTTGGCGATCGGCTCGATCCAGTCCTGGTCGTTGAAAGCGACGCGATAGACGAGCCCGATGTCGCGCCGGGGCGCGGGTTCCGCGAGGCGCAGAAAATGGAGTTCCGGGGAAGCGGCGCGTTCGGCAGCGACTGCGGTTTCGGGAATCAGGGTCAGCCCGACTCCCATGCTCGCCAGGCGAGCGACGCTGGCAAGCGATTCCATGCTCCGGCGAACGGCTTCCGACGTGCGCATCGAACACGCGCCAAGCACCTGGTCGCCAAGGCAATGGCCTTCGCTCAAGGCAAGTAGCGGGCCGATATCCGATTTCGACAGGTTCTCCACTGCCAGGCCGTCGGCCTGATTGCGATACGAGGCAAGCCTGGTGGTGTTGCCTGCGAGCACGAACTGGTCCTCGAACAACTTCCTTTCGGTCAGTTCGAGCATGCCCACGGGAAGGGAAAGGATGGCGGCGTCAAGATGTCCGGCCAGCAGCTTGGCGAGCAATTTCTCGCTGTTGCCCTCGGTAATGGTGAGGTCGAGGCGTTTCTCGGCTTTTTGCACTTGCTCGTGCAAGCCGGGGATGATGTAGGTGGAAAGTGTCGAAACGATCCCCAGAAAGATGTTGAAACGGGCTTCCTTGGAGCGTTTGCCCATGGTTTCGAGCAATAGCGTCTCGTCGAGCACTCGCAGTATCTGCGTGTGGATTTTCCGCCCTGCAGCAGTGAGCGCCACGCCGTGATGGTCGCGCTCGAACAGGGTCAGGCCGAGAATCGTTTCCAGCTCGCGGACCTGGAAGGAAAGGGCCGGCTGGGAAATGAAGACGCTTTCTGCGGCCCGCGCGAACGAGCCTTGTTTCACGACCGCGTCGAAATAGCGAAGCTGCCGCAACGTGACGGGCATTTGCTGACCCCCTGCCTGAACCGTTCAAGCAACTGAATACTCGGTGGGCGATGCTACCACATTTCCATGCAAGAAAAATGTAACCGTGCAGCCTTGACGGCACCGCGCTGGAAAAAGCTCGCTATGGGGCTGCAAGCCACTGTTGCGCCGTGGCGACAGGCGCCTCGAGGGAACCGAGAAAGGCTTCGAGTTGCCGCAGTTGTCGCGGCGCAAGGCCCAGCGGCTTGGCCTCGTTATGCCCGAGCATCGCGACGGGCGCCTCGTTGTAGTGTTGCATGACCTCGGCCAGGGTCGCGATCTGTCCCGCGTGCATGTATGGCGCCGTTCGCGAGGCAGTGCGCAGGCCTGGAGTCTTGTGTGCGCCGGCGAGTTCGCTGCCGTCGTTGGCGAAGCGAAGCTCCATGCACTGCCCGGGTTCGGCGTCGCTGAACTCGCCGAGGCAATTGAAAGGATCCTGTCGCGCCAGGCTGATGCCGTCGTAGCGCCCCATCGAAGGCATCTGCCCGGAGGCGGGGAGAATGCCGGTGTTGTGAAAGTCGTGGTTGGAAAACAGCGGTCCGTTGTGACAGTTGATGCATTGCCCGGTACCGATGAACACGCCCAGGCCGGCGATCTCGTCGCGGCTGAGCCAATCCTCTTGGGGCAGGACTGCCCGGTCGCGAGCTACCGCGTCGGCATAGTCGTCAAAACGCGACCGGCCTGGCAGCAGTTTGCGTTGATACGCCGCCAGCGCCTTGCCAGCGTTGGCAAAGGCGCGGTTGACCGCAGCTCGCAGCTCCGGGTCGAGGCTGCGCCAGTTTTCCCGCTCGACGGCGTTGCCGAGCGGCGAGGCCGCCGCTGGCAGCCGGTCGGCGGCAGGCAGCGCAGCAAAAATCTCTTCATAGGCTGATCGGTACTGTTGCTCCGAGGCGAGCAGCCGGACGACTGCGGTGCGCCCCGCGCCCTGTTCGAAATGCGTTTCCATTGGTGCCAGCGCCTGGGCCCATTGGCTGTCCCGGCGACCATCCCAGTACAGCCAGGGACTGAAGGCAATGCCGATCAGGCTCGGCGTGTGCCGCTCGCCGACTCCGGTGCCGACCGCGACGGGCAAGCCGTCGCTGAACGACAGTTCGGGCCGGTGGCAGCTCGCGCAGGAGATGGCGCCATTGGTGCTCAGGCGGCGATCAAAGAAAAGCCGCTGCCCCAGTCTCGCAGCGCGTTCGTCGTCGGCGACCGCATTGCTCGGGTCCGCTGGCAGCTCGGACAGGGTGGCAAGCGAAAGCGAGGCGATCAACGCCGCTTCCTGTTCGCTCCATGTCTCGGGCAGGCGAGCTGGCGCCAACCACCAGACGAGCGCGGCGAGCGCCAGCATCGCGCCGATTGCCAGAGCGCCCTTGCTCACAATTCGAAAGCGAGGCTGGCGCTGTCTGCGGCGCCGCCATCGAGTGCAATGTCGAATTCGAGCAGCCAGCGGCCAGGCATGTGGAAACGCAGCCCTGCCAGCAGGTAGACGCCAGGCTCGGGTTCTCCGGTCACTGCGGGCTCGGTTGGCAGGCCGTGGTCATGTTCGGGCATTCCGCCGCGCACCGTGATGCTGGCCTTGCTGAGCGGTTTCCCGTCAGTATCGAGCAGGTGCAGCCGCCAGCCGTGCATGAGATTGATCGCCAGCGGTGACAGCTCGCTGACGATGAGCAGGCGATTGCCTGCCGCAGTCGTCAATGCAAAGTCGGCGTCCTCGGCGGAGTGCGCTGGCATCGTTGCAACGAGCAGTGCCAGCACGACCGGCAACAGGCGCAACACTCTGGCAGTGGCGCGGCCGCTCATTGCGACTGGCTTCCCGTGAACACTGCGAAATCGAGTCATTCTGCCTGTCTCCCTTCAGCTTGTCGGCAAGGCTGGCAGGCCTTGCACGGGCCGGTGCAATCGCGATGCCATTGCCAACATGATAACCGGCGAGCGACACGTAGTGGAACGGCTCGGATGATCGAGCCGCACCGACTTGCCACGGGCTGGCCGGGCTGGCTACACTGCCGCTTGTCGCCCATGATCGTGCCGCTTCCATGACGAAGGACAACCCCGAAGACATCACCGCCGCGATCCATTCTGCGGAAGTTCCCCTGTACAAGGTTTTCCGCGTCGTTACCGACGAACAGTTCGAGCGAGTCGTTGTCGAGGCCCTCGCCGGTGGCGCGGACGGCGGCACGCCAGGCTCGCAAAGCCTGTGCGCGGTGATCGACCAGTGCCAGGAAATCGCGATCAAGGGATTTTCCCGCAGCAGCAAGGCGCCGCCAGAGTTGCTCAAGACCCAAGTCGCCGATGAGTGCCTCTGCCCTCCCGGCAACGATCGGCTGCTTGGCGCGGTGTTGCGCGCATGGCGCGAAGCGCAGGAGCCGCTGCGCGCCGAAGTCGAGGAGTATCTCGCCCAGCGCGGCCTGGAAACCGGGCAGATCGATTTCAAGAACGGCGCCTTGAGCGGATTGTGGGAGAAGGACGACTGGGAACTGCATTGCAAGGCATTGGCGGCACCGGCGCCCGATGCCGATGCCGACCCGGAGGACACTCTTGCCGACCACTCCCTCGACACGCGCCTGATGCTGAGCCTCGTCGCCAACGCGGTGCCAGCGCTGGCAGGCGAAATCGCCGGGCTCGACATCGAATCGCGGATCCTGCGCGAGCATCTGGAAGATTTCGCTCATTGCGGCGAAATGAGCAAGGTTTGGGAAGAAATCGACGTGTTTGTCGATACGCTCAGGGAACTCGCTCGCGAGCAGATTGCTCGGCGCAACAGTCTTGCTGCGGATTTCGGCCGCAAGGCTGCCGAATTGCTGACTGCCACGTTCAAGGAGTACCAGGCTGAACTCGACTATCTCGAATTCGGCCAAGGCGCCTTGCTCGCCTCGTTCGAGGAGGAACCAAGGCTGGAGTCGGCGATGTGGCTCAGCCTTGGAGTCTGGATCAAGGACTTGACCGAGCTGATGGAATCGTATCAGCAACTCAGGCCCCAGGCCGCTTCGCTCAAGGAAGAGCGCAGCCGCGTAGTCGAAAGGCAGCGTTGCGAGGACGGCATCATCGAGCTTGGCGAACGTTGGCGGGAGGAGCTCGAAAGCGTCCGCGAGTCTCTCGCCGAACAGCAACACGACGAACCGCCTGCAAGCGACGCTGCCGAGCCGATACCGGTCGAAACTGACGGGAGCGAGGATCTGGCAGCCGCGCAAGAGAAGCTGCGCGAAGCGAAATCGAGGCACGACAAGCTCAAGGCCGACTATGACTCGCAACGCGACGAGCTGCGCAAGTTGCGCAGGCACTACCCCAGGCTGGAGAAGGAGAACGGCAAGCTGACCGAGCAGGTCAAGGAACTCGGGGAACGTCTTGCCCAGGCCGAATCGATGCTCGACCCTGCCGATGCCGATGGCGCGCGGGAACGTCGCGCCGAATACCAGATCAGCTATTCCGCCGAGCAGCTCGACAGCACCCGGGACGCGATCGACCAGGCCGGCAAGACCTATGCCGGAGAGCTGCTGTTTGCGCTCAACTCCAAGTCCCAGGAGAACAGCGACTTCCAGAAACCCGACGAGGTCTTCAAGGCGCTCGCCTGGCTCGCCACCGACTATCGCGACAGCATGTTGCATCCGGTCACCGGCGCCAACCTCGACGAGGAATTGCGCAAGATGCTGCGCAAGGCGTGTTCGGGCTGGACGTATACGCCGCGGCAATCGCAAACCGCCGTGGGCAAGTACCCCGACTGGTACGTGACCAAGGTCGGCGGAAAGCGCTACGACTTGCAGCCGCATATCGGTCGCGGCAACCGTCGCGACCCGAGAAACACGATCCGCATCGGCTTCACCTGGGACGGGCAGCTCGCCAAGGTGGTGGTCGGCTATATCGGAAGGCATCCGAAAACCGACGCCTCCTGAGCCTCGCAAGCGGCCCACCAGGTGCCCGATCATTCGCGAGTTGCGATACACTTGCGCACATTGTGCCCTCCGACTCCCCGCCAGCCAGCAATGATCGCGCCCTGTCGCCCGAGGCCCAGCTCGTGGCCCAGGTCTGCGGAATTACCTATCCCTTCGGCCTGTCAGCCAGTTTCGTCGTGTGGCTGCTGGAAGGTGCTCGTGTTCGGGTGAAGCGGCGCAAGCTCGGCGTCGCAACGGTCAAGCGCGCCAGGCGCGAATTGCTCGACGCCGACCTGGTGTGGGAAAACTCGCGCCACGAGTTCACCACCTATTCCAGCCGCTGCCTCGAGTTCACTTTGGCTGCCCAGCAGCGAGGCGACCTGCAACGCGTTTTCGATCAGTTCCAAGGGCTGCTTGGCGATTATCGGAGCAAAGACGGTTTCATGGAGCAGGCACGCCTGCGCTGGCTCGTTGCGTCCGGGCAATGGCAGCTCGTTGATGAACTGCAGGACAGGCTGAACGTCGAGCAGTCCGCCAACTGGCGTTTTCTTGCCCATCCTCCAGGAGTCTCGCTGCTCGAGGGAATTCCCCAAGGGTTTCGCGATTTTGCCCTCATTGGCGCCCTGGCCGAGACCATCGATAATCTGCTGCCGCCAGAAGCGCTGCTCGATGCCTGCCAGGAGCTGAGTTCCGACCTGGCCTGGCACGTCGCCGAACTGGCTTTTGCGCGAATTCTCCAAGGCCGCCTGGAAGAGGCCGTCGCCTTGTTCGACAAGCTGCCGGAGGCGAGCCTGGAGAGCAAGGGACGGGTTCTATCGCTGCGGCGGCTGCGCGAGTCCCCCGAGCAAGCCGATTGCCTGACCGAGCAGGACCGCGCGGCGGTCGATGCCGCCGAATGGCACGACGACCATTGGGAGGGATCGCACTACAGAGCGGGCTGGGGCTCCTTGCACGCCCTGGCCGGTCATCCGCATCTGTACCAGGGCGGCAAGCCCGTCGAAGTCGTGCAAAAAGAGCCGGAACTCGTCGCCAGATCTTCGCCCTGCTCGATGAAAACCCCGGATCGCGCTTTCTGAGAATGGGCGAGCGCGGCTTTCTCGCGCTCACGAGCACCTTGCGCCGCCAGCTCGAGGACTTGCGCAGCCTGTCCTCGCCGACGTCCGGCGCCTCCGTGCGCGTGCATCCGCTGGCGGTGATCGCTCTCGATGACGTCATCGCCGAAGCCGAGGTCGATACCGACGCTGCGTGGCGCGAGCAACGGCAACGCCTCGAACAGGCCCAAGCCTTCACCCCCGGCCTGCCAGGCACCTTGCAGGCCGATCTTCGTCCCTACCAGCGTGAAGGTTACGAATGGCTGGCGCGCCTGAGCC
>RKSA01000047.1 GCA_007571115.1 Gammaproteobacteria bacterium | reverse complement strand
GTTTATCCATCATCTCCAGGAATTGACGGGCATACGCAGAGAGGGATTCGACGTATCGCCTCTGTCCTTCCGCATAGATGGTATCAAAGGCCAGGGTAGCTTTGCCTGAGCCAGTCAAGCCGCTGACCCTTCCTCCACCGTCTCGCCCAGTGGGAGGTGCGTTGCCGCGAGTGTCGCGCCGGGTGCCCCGAAAGCGCTTCCCCTGCGGTTCCGTTCGAAGCCGCCGACCTTGTTCGGGGCGCCATCCGCTGTCGTGGTCGCCGGGTTGTATAATCGCCGCTGGGGAATGCATGGGAGGCTGGGGGATCGATGTCTTCGGTACGAACGAGAATTGCGCCTTCGCCGACTGGTGATCCGCATCTGGGCACGGCGTACATTGCCTTGTTCAATCGGTGTTTTGCCCATCGCCATGGCGGCGAATTCGTTTTGCGCATCGAGGATACCGACCGCGAGCGTTCGAGCAGCGAATCCGAGCGCAGGATTCTCGACGCGTTGCGCTGGCTCGGCCTTGACTGGGACGAAGGGCCCGGTCGTGCCGGTGCCCATGGGCCGTACCGGCAAAGCGAGCGCCGCCAGAGCTATGCCGATCATGCAGCGATCCTGCTCGAAAATGGCGCGGCATTCCATTGCTTCTGCGACGAGAGCCGGCTCGCCGAGCTGCGCCGCGAGCAATTGCGCCTGAAGCGGCTGCCGGGTTACGACGGGCATTGTCTCGGGCTTTCGGCCGAGGAGGTCGCGGCGCGGCTCGAACGCGGCGAGCGGCACGTGATCCGCTTGCGAGTTCCGCGGGAAGGCGAGTGCGTGTTCGAGGATCTGCTGCGCGGCGAGATTCGCATTCAGTGGGCTCAGGTCGACATGCCGGTGCTCGTCAAGTCCGATGGGATGCCGACGTACCACTTTGCCAATGTCGTCGATGACCGCCTGATGGCGATCAGCCACGTGATCCGGGGCGAGGAATGGATCAGCTCGATGCCCAAGCACGTCCTGCTTTACGACTCGTTCGGCTGGCCAAGGCCCGTTTTCTGCCATATGCCGCTGCTGCGCAATCCCGACAGGAGCAAGCTGAGCAAGCGCAAGAATCCGACGAGCATCGGCTACTACCAGGCGATGGGCTATCTGCCCGAGGCCCTGGTCAACTATCTCGGAACCATGGGCTGGAGCATGCCCGGAGGCGAGGAGAAATTCGGCATCGCCGCGCTCGAGCAATGCCTCGAACTGGAGCGGGTATCGCTTGGCGGGCCGATTTTCGACCGGGAGAAGCTCGACTGGCTCAATGGCCGCTATCTGCGCGAAAACCTCGACGATGGGCAATTCGTTGCGCGTTTCGCCGCGTGGGCCTTCCCGCCTCGACTCGTCGACGCCATTGTTCCCGCGTTGCGCCAGCGAGTCGACAAGTTCAGCGAAGTCAGCGAGCTCGGGGGCTTTCTCCTGGCAGGGGAGCTGCAAGTGCAAGCGGAAGATTTCGCCCACAAGCAACTCGACTGCGCAGCTTGCCGCCGCATCCTGCTGTTCAGCCTTTGGCAACTCGAAGCCTTGCCCGAATGGAGCAGGGACGCCATCAAGGCCTGTCTGCAAGAGCTCGCGGCGCGGCTTGACTGCAAGATCAGGGATTTCCTGTTCCCGCTATTCGTCGCGATCACCGGCAGGGCCGTGTCGGTTTCGCTGTTCGATTCGCTCGCCGTGCTCGGGCTCGACCTGGGCCGCGCCCGCCTGCGCAAGGCGATCGAGGCCCTCGGCGGAATCTCGGGCAAGCAGCAAAAGAGGCTGGAGAAGGAATTCCGCGAACTCGGGCAGGCCTAGCGACCGGCGATCGCCAGATCGGGGCCCCGATGCAGTGCGCCTCGTTGCGCCTTGGGCGACTTTGGCAGGCCGCGCCGTTATCTGCTAGATTCGCGCTCTTTCGCTTTCACTTTCTTCACCTTCGATTTCAATTTCACTGGAGAGACTGCAGCCATGGAAATCGCCTGCCTGGATCTGGAAGGCGTACTGGTGCCGGAAATCTGGATCGGCGTCGCCGAACATTCGGGAATCGATGCCTTGCGCGCGACGACTCGCGACGTTCCCGACTATGACGAGCTGATGCGGCAGAGGCTCGCCCTGCTCGACGAGCACGACCTTGATCTCGCGCAGATCCAGCAAGTGATTGCTGGCATGGCGCCCCTGCCTGGCGCCAGGGATTTTCTCGAATGGCTGAAATCGAGCTTTCAAGTCATCATTCTTTCCGATACCTTCTACGAATTTTCCCATCCGCTGATGCGTCAGCTCGATTTTCCCACGCTGTTCTGCCATCGGCTCGAAATCACCCAGGGCCGGATCACGGGCTACCGGCTCCGCCAGCAAGACCCGAAGCGGCAAAGCGTGCAGGCGCTGCAGCGGCTCAACTTCCGCGTCATCGCCGCTGGCGACTCGTACAACGACGTGACGATGCTCGAAGAGGCCGACGCTGGCATCCTGTTTCGCGCTCCCTCCCGGGTGATCGAAGCTTTCCCGCAGTATCCTGGGGTCGATGGCTACGAGGCGCTGCGCCGGGAGTTCTGCCGCGCCAGCGAACGCGAGCTCAGTTGATCTCGCTGCCGATCGATCGTGCGAGTTCCGCAGCCTTGCCGAGATAGCTGCGCGGAGTCAGTTCGAGCAGCGATCGCCTGGCCTGCTCGGGAATTTCGAGCTGCTCGACGAAGTCGCGAATCGCTGCGTGGTCGACGCGTCGGCCCCGGGTGAGTTGCTTGAGCTTTTCGTAGGGCTCGGCAACACCGTAGCGGCGCATGACGGTCTGGATCGCCTCGGCGAGAATTTCCCAGCATTCGTCGAGGTCACTGTCGATCCTTGCCGAGTCGAGCTCGAGCTTGCCGAGCCCGGCGAGCGCCGAACGCAAGGCGAGCAGGCTATGGCCGAGAGCCGTGCCGAAGTTGCGCAGTGCCGTCGAGTCGCTCAGGTCGCGTTGCAGCCGCGAAATCGGCAGTTTTGTCGCGAGATGGTTGAGCAGGGCGTTCGCCACGCCGGCATTGCCTTCGGAGTTCTCGAAGTCGATGGGGTTGACCTTGTGTGGCATCGTCGACGAGCCGACTTCGCCGGCAACGGTCTTTTGCCGGAAATAGCCCAGCGAGATGTATGCCCATAAGTCGCGGTCGAGATCGACCACGATCGTGTTCAGGCGAGCGAGCGCAGCGCAGTATGCGGCGATCGAGTCGTAGGGCTCGATCTGCGTGGTGTAGGGGTTCCAGGCGAGCTCCAGGCTTTCGGTGAAGTCCCGCGCTAGTGCGGGCCAATCGACTTCCGGGCAGGCCGCGACGTGAGCATTGTAATTGCCAACCGCGCCGTTGATCTTGCCTGGCAGTTCGAGTTCGCGGAACTTGCGTGCCTGCTCGCCGAGGCGCCAGGCAAAATTCGCGAGTTCCTTGCCCATGGTCGTCGGCGAGGCCGGTTGGCCATGGGTTCGCGACAGCATCGGCTGGTCGGCGAATGCCTCGCTCATTCCAACGAGGCGCTGGGCAAGCTGCTGCACTGCCGCGAGCAGTACCTCCCTGCCATCGCGAAGCATCAGGGAATAGGCGAGATTGTTGATGTCCCAGGTCGTGCAGGCAAAATGCACGAATTCCCCATAGGCGGAAAATTCTTCGCCGTTCGCCGCGAGCCTCTCCTTGAGAAAGTACTCGACGGCCTTGACGTCGTGCCGCGTCACCGCTTCGAGTTCCTTGATCCGCGCCGCATCGGCGATGCTGAAGCGCGTCGCGAGCTCGCGCAGCCAGGCGAGGCCCGCAGCGCTCAATCGCGGACACTCGGGCAATGCGGCTTCGCTGGCGAGCCTCGCCAGCCATTCGACTTCAACGCGAACACGGTAGCGCATCAGCCCGAATTCGCTGAAGATCGGCGCAAGTTCGGCGCAATTGCTCCGGTATCGCCCGTCAAGCGGCGATAGCGCGAGCAGCTCGTGTTGAAGCTGCGAACTCATGGTCTTGCTCCAGGCAGGGAATGGCGAGGCGATGCGGTCATGGCAGTCTCAATGCAGGCTTTGCTCGATCGGGGCGCCGCCAAGACAGCGTTCCTGTTCGTAGAACACGACGTACTGCCCCGGCGTGACGGCTCTTTGCGGCTGCTCGAACTCGACTCGCAGGACCCGGGCATCGACGCTTTCGACCCGGCAGGGGAAATCGGCCTGGCGATAGCGCGTCTTGGCGCAGCAGTGCAAGGGCAGGGCAGGGCCTGTGCCATCGATCCAGCCGGGCATCCTGGCGATCAGGCCACGGCTTTGCAATGCCGGATGGTTTTCGCCTTGCACGACGAGCAGGGCATTCCTGTCAAGATCCTTGCGCAGCACGTACCAGGGCTCTTCGGCATAGCCGCGCTGGCCGCCGATGCCGAGGCCCTGCCGCTGCCCGACGGTGTAATGCATCAGGCCGTGGTGCTTCCCGACCTGGTCGCCTTCGAGGGTCACGATCGGGCCTGGCCGGGCAGGCAGGTAGCGTTGCAGGAAGTCTCTGAACTTGCGTTCGCCGATAAAGCAGATTCCGGTGCTGTCCTTCTTGTCGTGGGTCGGCAGCTTCCATTGTGCGGCGAGTTTGCGCACTTCGGGCTTGCATAGCTCGCCGAGGGGGAACAGGCAGCGGCGAATGCTCGCCTCATCGACTTCGCAAAGAAAATAGCTCTGGTCCTTGTCGCGGTCCCTGCCCTTGCAGAGATGGGCCTGGCCATCGCTGTCGACGCGGCGCGCGTAATGGCCTGTGGCGATCGATTCGGCGCCGAGCTCGGCGGCGTATTCGAGGAACACCTTGAACTTGATTTCGCGATTGCACGAAACATCGGGATTCGGCGTTCGCCCGCAGCGATATTCGTCGAGAAAGTGCTGGAACACCTCGTTCCAGTATTCCGCAGCGAAGTTGGCTTCGTGGAGCTCGATGCCAAGCTTGTCGCACACCGCTCTGGCGTCGGCGAGATCCTCTGCGGCGCTGCAATAGGCGCTGTCATCGTCTTCCTCCCAGTTCTTCATGAACAGGCCTTCGACGCGGTAGCCTTGCTGCAACAGCAGGGCCGCCGCCACCGACGAATCGACCCCGCCCGACATGCCGACAATGACCTTGGCGCCCTTGCGCAGAGAAGTTCCCATGACCCGCGCATTGTAGCAGCATTGCTCTTGGGCACGATCCAAGGGGCGCTCCCCCTCGCGGCCCCGTTCGAGGCCACAGCTCATCGATTTGGGGCAAGGCCGTTTCCCGGCCACGGCAAAAAAATGGATAATGACCGCTTGAACCTGGGGATCGACATGAGCCGATTGACGCATCTCGACGAGGCCGGCAATGCCTGGATGGTCGATATCGCTGGCAAGCCCGACAGCACGCGAGTCGCGGTTGCCGGCGCCCACGTGTGCATGAAGCCGGCGACGCTGGAACTGATCGCCGCAGGCGGGCACGAAAAGGGCGACGTCCTGACGATCGCAAGAGTCGCGGGAATCCAGGCGGCGAAAAACTGTGCCGATCTGATTCCGCTGTGCCACCCCTTGATGCTGACTTCGGTCGAGGTCCGCATCGAGCTGAACGAGACTGCGAGCCGCGCCGAGATCACCGCGACCTGCAAGGTCAAGGCGCCGACCGGAGTCGAGATGGAAGCCTTGACTGCGGCGGCGGTGAGCGCCTTGACGATCTACGACATGTGCAAGGCCGCCGACCGCAGCATGTCGGTCGAGCAGCTTTGCCTGCTGGAGAAATCGGGAGGCCGCAGCGGGCGTTACTTGCGTTCGGAGCGGCAAGGCTGATGTTGCAAATCCATTATTTTGCCAGCGTGCGCGAAGCGCTAGGGCGTGGCGAGGAGCAGCTCGAATTGCCCGCTGGAGTGACCACGGTCGCCGAGCTCGTGGGCCATCTGCGCGAGGCCGATGCGGCTTTCGACCGGTTGCACGAGGGCTCGCGGCCGGTTCTCGTGGCGGTCAACCAGGTCGTCGCAAATCGCTTGGGAAAGATCGCAGACGGCGACGAAATCGCCTTCTTTCCGCCGATGAGCGGCGGCTGAGGCGAGCCAATGCAGCGGATCAGCGTGCAAAGCGAGGACTTCGACGTCGGCGCCGAATACCGGCGACTATGCTCCGATGCACCTGGCGCCGGTGCGGTGGCGACGTTTTGCGGCCTTGTGCGAGACTATCACGATGCTGGCAGCAGCGATGCAGTCCGCGAACTGCAACTTGAACACTACCCGGGAATGACCGAACGATGCATCGGGGAATGCCTCAGGCAGGCGCAGCAACGCTGGAAGCTGCTCGCGGTTCGCGTCATCCATCGAGTCGGCAGCTTGCGGCCTGGCGAGCAGATCGTGTTCGTTGGCGTCGCCAGCCATCACCGCGCTGATGCCTTGCAAGCGGCGAGCTTCATCATGGATTCGCTGAAAAGCGAGGCGCCATTGTGGAAAAAGCAGTGCAGCAGCTCTGGCGAGGAATGGATCGACATTCGCGACAGCGACCGAGAAGCCTTGTCGCGCTGGAGCGCTGCGGCCGAATGATCGGGCGAGGCCAGCTTGCAATCGGGGAGCGGGAACCCATACTGCGCTTATGCGCCGAGATGCGGGAAATGCGAGCAAGGGACAATGGAAAACAAGCAATGAACAACGAACGATAATGAACAATGAACGATAATGAACAATGAACGATGACGAAACGATGAGCGGATTTCCCGAAAACATCGATGACACGACCGATGGGACCGAAGACGACGTGCTGCACGATGCCGGGCAGGCGGTCAAGACTGCCAGGCCGAAGCTGGCGCGGCCACCGCTGTACAAGGTCGTGCTGCTCAACGACGACTACACGCCGATGGCCTTCGTCATCGACGTGCTGCGGGTGTTTTTTCACATGGACGCCGAGAAGGCGACCCGCGTCATGCTGAAAGTCCACACCGAAGGCAAGGGCGTTTGCGGCGTGTACGACAAGGACATCGCCGAGACCAAGGCGGCCCAGGTGAACAGGTATTCTCGGGAATTCGAGCACCCGCTGCTATGTGCGGTGGAAGCGGATCGGTAGCATGTTGAGCAAGGATCTCGAAATCAACCTGAACGAGACGTTCAGTGGCGCCATCGAAAAGCGGCATGAATTCGTCACCGTCGAGCACTTGCTGCTTGCCCTGCTCGACGACGAAGCCGCCTGCGAGGTATTGCGCGCCTGCGACTGCGACCTCGCCTTGCTGCGTGGCGAGCTCGCCGAATACGTCGACTCGGCGACGCCACTGATACCGCAGGGCGATGCGAAACGGAAAACCCAGCCAACGCTCGGTTTCCAGCGGGTGATCCAGCGCGCGGTTTTTCACGTGCAGTCCTCGGGCCACAACGAGGTCACCGGCGCCAACGTGCTCGTGGCGATTTTCAACGAAAGGGAAAGCCACGCGGTGCAAGTGCTCAAGCAGCAGGACATCGCGCGGATCGATGTCATCAACTTCATTTCCCACGGAATTGCCAAGAACCCCGAGGATGATCCGGACGATGACGCCAGCCGCGAGCGGCGCAAGGACGGCAAGGGAGAGGAGCGCGAGAGCTCGCCGCTAGAAAGCTTCACGACCAATCTCAACGAGCAGGCGAAGCTCGACCGCATCGACCCCTTGATCGGCCGCAGCGACGAGGTCAACCGGCTCATCCAGATATTGTCGCGGCGGCGCAAGAACAATCCCTTGCTGACGGGCGAATCGGGAGTCGGCAAGACCGCCGTCGTCGAAGGTCTGGCGCGAATGGTCGTCGAAGGCAAGGTTCCCGAGGTTTTCC
Source organism: Gammaproteobacteria bacterium (assembly GCA_007571115.1). Lineage (GTDB taxonomy): Bacteria > Pseudomonadota > Gammaproteobacteria > Pseudomonadales > Pseudohongiellaceae > UBA9145. Next base: position 19,527 of record RKSA01000047.1, on the reverse strand, counting down.
AGGACTGCGCGATCTACGCGCTCGATCTCGGCGGATTGCTCGCGGGAACCAGGTATCGCGGCGATTTCGAGAAGCGTTTCAAGGCGCTGCTCGGCGAACTTGCCAGCCAGCCGAAGGCAGTGCTGTTCATCGACGAGATCCACACGATCATCGGCGCCGGAGCGGCTTCGGGGGGAGTCATGGACGCGTCGAACCTGCTCAAGCCCGTGCTGACCTCGCCGAACCTGCGCTGCATCGGTTCGACGACGTACCAGGAATACCGGGGCATTTTCGACAAGGACCGCGCACTGTCGCGGCGCTTCCAGAAGATTGACATCGAGGAGCCCGACGTCGACACCACGTACCGCATTCTCAAGGGCCTGAAAAGCCGTTTCGAGGAGCATCACTCGCTGCGCTACACCGACAAGGCGCTGAAAGCCGCCGCCGAACTCGCTTCGCGCTACATCACCGACCGCTACATGCCCGACAAGGCGATCGACCTGATCGACGAGGCCGGCGCCTGGCAGCAATTGCAGCCGCCCTCGCGGCGCAAGAAGGTCATCCAGGTCGCGGACATGGAAAGGATCGTCGCCGCCATCGCCAGGATTCCGTCGAGAAACGTTTCGAGTTCGGATATCGAGGCCCTGCGCAACCTCGAGGCCAACCTGAAAATGGTCGTGTTCGGCCAGGACCAGGCGATCGATTCGCTCGCCACCGCGATCAAGCTGTCGCGTGCCGGGCTCAACGAAGGCGAAAAACCCATCGGCTGCTTCATGTTCGCCGGGCCTACCGGAGTCGGCAAGACCGAACTGAGCCGCCAGCTCGCCAAAACCATGGGCATCGAGCTATTGCGCTTCGACATGTCCGAGTACATGGAGCGGCATACCGTGTCGCGCCTGATCGGCGCTCCTCCGGGCTATGTCGGCTTTGACCAGGGAGGTCTGCTGACCGAGGCGATCGCCAAGAACCCCCATTGCGTGCTGCTCCTCGACGAAATCGAGAAGGCGCACCCCGACGTGTTCAACCTGCTGCTGCAGGTGATGGATCACGGCGCATTGACCGACAACAACGGCAGGCACGCCGATTTCCGCAATGTCGTGCTCATCATGACGACCAATGCCGGCGCCCGGGAGATGGCGCGGTCGTCGATCGGCTTCACCGAGCAGGACCATTCGAGCGACGGCATGGAAGCGATCCGCAAGGCCTTTTCCCCCGAGTTCCGCAACCGGCTCGACGCAGTGATCCAGTTCGGGCCGCTCGCGCCGGCGACGATTCGCACCGTCGTCGACAAGTTCCTCGTCGAGCTGCAAGTGCAGCTCGACGCGAAGAAAGTGCAGTTGCACGTTGACGATTCGGCGATCGACTGGTTCGTCGAGCACGGCTATAGCGAAACGATGGGAGCGCGCCCCATGGCGAGGCTCATCCAGGAGAAGTTGAAAAAGAGCCTCGCCGAGGACATCCTGTTCGGCGACCTCGCCGAAGGAGGCGAGGTCCACGTCAGTGCCGCAGGCGGCGAGCTCGAGCTCGAAATCGAGGCGCGAGGCGCCAGCGCGGAACCGGCCGTGCAGCCAGCAGGCAAGCAGCCAAGGCAGCTTCAGCGCGCGCGATAAGCCTCAGCGCGCGCGATAGGTGATCCTGCCCTTGCTCAGGTCGTAGGGAGTCAGTTCGACCTTGACCTGGTCCCCGGTGAGGATCCTGATGTAGTTCTTGCGCATCTTGCCCGAAATATGCGCAGTGATGATGTGTCCGTTGGCCAGCTTCACCCGGAACATCGTGTTCGGGAGCGTGTCGATCACCTCTCCCTCGATCTCGATCTGGTCCTCTTTAGCCATGCGCACCTCGCCGCCAGCCCGAACAGCCGCACATTGTGCCTCATTTGCAGCCGATTGGCAAAACGGGACTCAAGGCAGGTCGAAGCCCCAGCGCTGGGGTGGAGGGCGGCTGCAGAGGTGGGTGATCGCCTTGATGAATTCGGCGCGGGGCATTTCGCTTGCGCCGAGCGAGCGCATGTGTGCGGTGGCCTGCTGGCAGTCGATCATGGCAAAGCCCCAGGCGCGCAATTGCCGCACGAGTTTTTCCAGGGCGAGCTTGGAGGCATTGTCGGCCAGGCTGAACATCGATTCGCCAAAAAACATCCTGCCCAAGGCGACTCCGTAGAGACCTCCGACGAGGGCCGAACCTTGCCAGGCCTCCACCGAATGGGCGTGGCCGAGCTCGTGCAGGCGGCAGTACGCGGCCTGCATCGCCGGAGTGATCCACGTTCCTTCCCAGCGAAGCGCGGCGCAATGCTCGATCACGGCCTTGAAGGCGTGGTTCATCGTGATTGCAAAAGGCTCGCGGCGAAGCAGCCTGCGCATCGACCGGGAAACGTGGAAATCCTCGAGCCACAGCACCATGCGCGGGTCCGGCGAGCACCAGCGGATCGATTCGTCGTCGTTGAACCAGGGGAAGATTCCGCCGCGATACGCGTTGAGCAGGCGCTCCGGGCGCAAGTCGCCGCCGCAGGCGAGCAGGCCGTCGGGACTCGATGATGCGCGCTCCGCTGGCGGAAAGGCCAGATTGTGACTGAGCAAGCGATACACGGGCATCGGTGATGGAACGACTCAGGAAGCGAGGAATTTTTCCGCATCGAGCGCGGCCATGCAGCCGAAACCGGCGCTGGTCACGGCCTGGCGGTAGATCTGATCGGCGATGTCGCCGGCTGCGAACACTCCGGGAACCGAAGTCTCCGTGGCATTGCCCGCAAGGCCCGAGTTGATCTTCACGTAGCCATCGTTCATTTCGAGCTGGCCGCGGAAAATCGCCGAATTGGGGTCGTGGCCGATGGCGATGAAGACTCCATCGACGTCAAGTTGCCGCGATTCCCCGGACAAGGTGTCGCGCAAGGCGGCGCCCGTGACTCCCATGGAGTCGCCAAGCACTTCTTCCAGCACATGGTTCCACTGCAGGGTGACCTTGCCCTGTTCGGCGAGGGCGAACAGCCGCTGCTGGAGGATCTGCTCGGCGCGCAGGGCGTCGCGGCGATGCACGAGCGTGACGTGGGAACAGATGTTTGCCAGGTAGAGCGCTTCCTCGACGGCGGTATTGCCGCCGCCGATCACCGCGACGGGCTTGCCGCGATAGAAAAAGCCGTCGCAGGTCGCGCAGGCGCTGACTCCGCGGCCAAGATACTCGCTTTCCGAAGGCAGGCCGAGGTAGCGCGCCGAAGCTCCCGTGGCGATAATCAGGGCGTCGCAGCGATAGTCCCCCCGGTCGCCGTGCAGGACGAAAGGCCGCTTGCCGAGTTCGACGGCGTTGACGTGATCGGCGATCAGCCGCGCGCCAAAGCGCTCGACGTGACGCCGCATCCGCTCCATCAATTCGGGGCCTTGCAGGCCTTCGATGTCGCCTGGCCAGTTGTCGACATCGGTGGTCGTCGTCAACTGGCCGCCTTGCTCGGTTCCGGTGATGACCACGGGGTCGAGGTTCGCCCGGGCCGCGTACAGGGCTGCGGTATGGCCAGCCGGCCCCGAGCCCAGGATGACGAGACGGTGATGTTGCGCTTCCGGCATGAAGTTTTCCTGTGGCCTGCTCGACGGGACGCTCGCCCGGGGGCGCTATTATGCAACTTTTTTGCCAGGGCAATGCTCATCCGCAGCGGCGCTTTGACGATACAATGGGGATGAGGTGCGAATGGTGAAGGCCGAATGGCGGAAACAGGCAAGCAGGATCTTCCAGGGCCGCGAATCTTGAACGAGTCGAGAGGGGCGAAAGGGCCGAGAGAGCCGAGAGGGTCGCAGCAAGAGCCGGGCAAGCCGCGAGAGTGGCGAGAGTTCTGGCGAGAAGGCCTGCTGATCGTCAATGCTCTCGCCGCGCTGTTGCTGTTCGTCGCCCTGTGGACGCATTCCCCGGACGATCCAGGCTTCAGCAATACCGGCACGGGAGGCGAAATCGCCAATGCTGTCGGAATCTTTGGCGCCTGGCTTGCCGACTTGCTGTTTTTCCTCGTTGGCTATCTCGCCTTCGTCATCCCTGCCTGGCTGCTCTCTCTCTGTTTTCTCATGACGAGTCGCCGGGCGGCATTGCCTGGCGGCACCCTGGCGCGGACCGTCGGCCTGCCCTTGATCGTGCTTTCCGCAGCCGGCCTCGCCGCGCTGCATCTCGATGTCTTTGACTCGCTCGCGAATGGCCCAGGCGGGATCGTCGGCGAATTGTTCGTCGGCTGGAGCGAGCCGCTGCTTGCCTCCTTCGGCAGCAGCCTGCTGCTGCTCGCCTTGCTGCTGCTCGGCTCGACCCTGTGCTTCAGCATCTCCTGGGCTGCGGCCACGGCGATGCTGTTTCGCTCGCTGATTGCCTTGCTCGGCCGCATCGGCCGCATCGGCCGCATCGGTCGCAAGAGCGCCAGTTCCAGCTCGCCCGGCGGCAATGCCGGCAAGCCAGGGCTAGCGGGTACAGAGCCAGCGAGCAAAGGGCTAGCGGGGAAAAAGCTGGCGGGGAAAAAGCAGCCCAAGGCGAAACCGCGTCTTGCCCCCAAGCTGCCGCAGGCCAGTGCCAATGCCGATATCGCTGCTGTCGCCAGCAGCGAAACCACCGACAAGCCACAGGTGGCGCAGCAAAAGCCGGCGGGGCGGCAACGCCTGATCGACTTGCTCGATCCCTCCCCGGCAGCGGCGCAAAGCGATCAGTCGAGAGAGTCCCTCGAAGCGATGTCGAGCCTGCTCGCCGCCAAGCTGCTCGATTACGGAATCGAGGTCGAAGTCACCGCGATCAAGCCCGGGCCGGTCATCACGCGCTTCGAAGTGCAGCCGGCCGCTGGCATCAAGGGCAACCGGATCACGAGCCTGGTCAAGGATCTGGCGCGTTCGCTCGCGGTGGTTTCGGTGCGCGTGGTCGAGCATATCCCCGGTCGCAATGTCATCGGCATCGAGATTCCCAACGAGCAGCGCGAGCTGATTCGCCTCGGCCAGGTGCTCGAAAGCAGGGAATTCTCCCGGGCCGATTCGGTGCTGAGCCTCGCCCTCGGCCACGACATTCTCGGCAGGCCGATCATCGTCGATCTCGGCAAGATGCCGCATCTGCTCGTTGCCGGCACCACGGGCTCGGGCAAGTCGGTGGGGGTCAACGCGATGATCCTGAGCCTGCTGTTCAAGGCTGCGCCGGAGCAGGTGCGCCTGCTGATGATCGACCCGAAGATGCTTGAGCTGTCGGTCTACGAGGGAATTCCGCACTTGCTGACCCCGGTCGTCACCGACATGAAGGAAGCCGCGAACGCGCTGCGCTGGTGCGTCGCCGAAATGGACCGCCGCTACGCCTTGCTCGCGGCGCTGGGCGTGCGCAACCTCGCCGGCTACAATAGGAAAGTCGCCGAGGCGAGCAAGCTCGGCAAGCCCCTGCCTGACCCGCAATGGCAGCCTGCGCCCGGATCCCCCGAGCAGCAGCCGCCGCAGCTCGAACCCTTGCCAAATATCGTCGTCATCGTTGACGAACTCGCCGACATGATGATGGTCGTCGGGAAGAAAGTCGAGGAACTCGTGGCGCGAATCGCGCAGAAGGCCCGTGCTGCGGGAATCCACCTGATCCTCGCCACCCAGCGCCCTTCGGTCGACGTGCTGACGGGGCTCATCAAGGCAAACATCCCGACGCGGCTTTCCTTCATGGTGCAATCGAAGGTCGACTCGCGGACGATTCTCGGCGAGGGCGGCGCCGAGCAGTTGCTCGGCAATGGCGACATGCTGTTTCTCCCGCCCGGCGGCGGAGTCGCGACCCGGGTACACGGCGCCTTTGTCAGCGACGAGGAAGTGCATCGCGTCGTTGCCGAATGGAAGCGGCGCGGCGAGCCCGTCTACGTCGACGCCGTGACCGTCGATCGCAACGACAAGGATTTCCGCGCCGAGGACGCCATGGAAGACGATGGCGAAATCGACGATCTCTACGACGAGGCGGTGCATTTCGTCACCGAGTCGCGCAAGGCGTCGATCTCGGCGGTGCAGCGCAAGCTGCGAATCGGCTACAACCGCGCCGCGCGAATGATCGACATGATGGAGCAGCAAGGGGTGGTATCCGCGACCAACAGCAATGGCGTCAGGGATGTTCTCGCCCAAGCAGCCCCCTCGGACTGAGCTGATCGCGATGATTTTCCGCACTCCCAGCCTGATTGCCCTGATGACGCTTGCGTGGTGCTGCTCGCCGCTGCATTCGGCGAGCGCCGGGCAGGACGCCGTCGCCGAGCTCGAGTCCCTGCTCGGCGGCATCGACAGCCTCTCGGCCGACGTCGAACAGTTGCTCATCGAGGCCGGCGGCGGCGTGCTCGAGCAAAGCCTGATCGTGATGCACGCGCGCAAGCCTGGAGGCTTCTCCTGGGAGATGCTCGAGCCATTTGTCGAACTGATCGTCACTGATGGAACGACTTTATGGAATTACCAGCCTGAACTCGAACAGGTCGTAATCGAGGACTGGAAGCCAGACCAGGCCGAACTCGCGATGAGCCTGTTTCAGGGAGAGTTCGATTCCCTCGCCGCAGAATACCGGGTGACGATGGCCGTGGCTGCCAACAGGCAGCGTTTCGAGTTGGCGCCCCGGCAACTGGGAAGCCCCTATGGGGTGGTCACGATCGAGTTCCTCGACGGCATCGTCGACGCGATCCGAATCGAGCATCGCGATGGACAGCGGACTGCATGGCTGTTCACCAATGTGCAAACCAACATTCCCCTGGCAGACGAGCAATTCGAATTCGCGCCGCCGCCGGGAATCGAGATCGTCGATAGCCGGGCCGCCTCCCGGTAGCGGTGGCAAAAGCAAACGAGGAGATTCCCGATGCTCGATCCGAAACGAATCCGTTCCGAGGCGGCCTTGCTCGCGGCCAAGCTGGCAAAAAGGAGGTTTGCCCTCGACGTCGAATACCTCGCAAGACTCGACGAGCAGCGCAAGCAGCTCCAGTTGCGCAGCGAAACGCTGCAAAACGAGCGCAACAGGCGCTCGAGGGAAATCGGCCAGGCGCGCCGCCAGGGCAGGGACGCCAGCGAAATCCAGAATTCGGTGGCAGGCATCAAGTCCGAGCTCGAGCAGGCCCAGGGGCAACTCGAGGATTTGCAGAACGAGTTTCGCGACTACCTGCTTGGAGTTCCCAACATCCCTTCCGACGACGTTCCCGAAGGCGACGACGAGTCGGCGAACCGCCTCGAATCGACCTGGGGCGAGCCGCGGCAGTTCGATTTTCCGCCCAAGGATCACGTCGAGCTCGGCACGGGGCTTGCCTCCGGGGCTGGCGAAGGGCTCGACTTCGCCGCCGCGAGCCGCATGACCGGGGCGCGCTTTGTCGTCCTGCAAGGCGCGGCAGCGCGCCTGCACCGGGCCCTGGCGCAGTTCATGCTCGACTTGCACGGCGGCGAACACGGCTATCGCGAAATCAACGTTCCCTTTCTCGTCAATTCCGATTCGCTCGTCGGCACTGGCCAGTTGCCGAAGTTTGGCGAAGATCTGTTCCAGATCGAGGGGAAACACGATTTCTGCCTGATTCCCACGGCCGAAGTCCCGGTCACGAACATGGTTCGGCAGCAGATCATCGAGGCCAAGGCGCTGCCTTTGCGCTGGGTTTGCCATACGCCGTGCTTTCGCCGTGAAGCGGGGGGCTATGGCATCGACACCCGGGGAATGATCCGCCAGCACCAGTTCGAGAAAGTCGAGCTCGTGCAAATCGTCAGGCCCGAGGATTCTGCCGCAGCATTGGAAGAATTGACCGGCCACGCCGAGCGCGTTCTGCAATTGCTCGAATTGCCGTATCGCAAGGTCGCGCTGTGCGGCGGCGATCTTGGTTTCAGCGCGAGTTTCACCTATGACCTCGAAGTCTGGCTGCCGTCCCAGCGACGCTACCGGGAAATCTCCTCGTGCAGCAATTTTGGCGACTTCCAGGCGCGCCGCATGAAGGCCCGCTGGCGCAACCCGGCAACGGGCAAGCCCGAATTCGTCCACACCTTGAATGGCTCCGGGCTCGCGGTGGGTCGAGCCTTGGTCGCGGTACTCGAGAACTATCAGGACGCCGAAGGCGGAGTGACCGTCCCCAAGGCATTGCGCGGCTATCTGCAAGGTGCCGAAAGGCTCGAATGAGCCGCTGCGCTACAGGCAGTTGTCGGGCTTGGGCAGGCCGGCGATGCGGCTCGCGGTTCTTGCGAAAGAGCCGCCGAACAGGCGCATCAGATAGATGCTGCGGCCCTTGTCGGGGCCGAGTTGCCGTTTCATCAGATTGACGAGCGCGCGCGAGGCCGGGGACATCTCGTATTGCTCGTGAAAACCGCGCAGCAGATGCAGAACCTCCCAATGGGATGCTTGCAGGGCGATGCCTTGCTGTGCTGCCAGGGCTGCGGCGACTTGCTCGTCCCAGTCGTCGAGCCTGCGCAGATAGCCTTCCTCGTCGACGGCGACGCAGCGACCGCAGCCAAGAACGAGATCGGCCATCGGCTCAGAACCAACTCGTGGTCTTGTCGTGGCGGATGCAAAGCTCGACAAGGCCGTCATAATCGATTCGCCCGGCATTCTCGGGCAATGCTCCGTGCAGGCCCCGCGCGAGCAGGTCCTGCTCGAGAAAATGAATCGTCACCCCGGCAGGCAGGGCGGCAAGCTGCTGGGGCTGACTCTGGAAATAGACTCCGTCCTCGAGCAGCAGCAAGGCATCGCCCGGCACGAGGGCCTTGCTCGCAAGTTCGAGCAGGCCCGAAGCGGGGCTCTTGCTGAGCAAATGCAGGCAGCTCATAGATTGAACACCACGTCGGCGCGCTCGAACAATTCGCGGATCTGCCGGTTGCACAGGGGCTCGACAGGAAGCGCCAGCTCGCCCAGTTCGAGCCCTCGCTCGGGCAAGGCTGCGGCTTCGGCAAAAAGCTTCCCGATGCCGTACAGCGGCAAGGCAGCCAGAGACTTGCCGAGGGTTTTCGCGCTGACCGCGCTGCCATCCTGATGGTTCGACAACTGGTAGACGCCGTCACCGAGAAAAAGCATTGCGGCATCCTGCTCGAAGACCGCTGCCGCGAGCACCACGTCGAGCAGGGTTCGCGCGCGGGCCGAGCCATAGGGGGCGCTGCGAGCGACAAACAGCAACTTCTTGCTCCGCTTCATCGATTTCAGCCGAACGAGACGACGCGATCCGAACGCGCGCAGGCTTCGAGCAATTCACCGAGCCCGGCGATGGCGAACTCGGGATGCAGCGAAGCGCCGGCGAGTTCGTGGCGTTGCGCCTGCTGCGCATCGACGACGCCGCGCCTGATCGCCGAGCTGACGCAAACCCCAGCTTTGATGCCATGCTCGCGAATCAGCTCGCGCCACCGCTCCTGCAGGTCGGTTTCGTCGCGGGCCGTGACCGTCAGGCTGCAAGCGTTGCCGACGCCATCGGCGAGGAAGAAAAGCCGCTCGATGCCATGGCCGCCGCGCAGCACCGCAGCGGCGAAGCGCAGGGCAGTCGCCGCTGCCTGGCTCGAAGCGGGCGATGCATGCACGACGATGGAGAAGATCAAGACGCCGTCTCCCCAGCGCGGGCCATGACGCAAGCCGGCGGCACTGCCGACCCGCGCCAGTCGCCGGTCGTCATTCGTCGCCCGTGAACGCGGTGAGCAGGTGGATCAGGCTCATGAACAGGTTGTAGATCGACAGGTACAGGCTGACCGTGGCGAGGATGTAGTTGCGTTCGCCGCCATTGACGATGTCGCTCGTCTGCCAGAGGATCATGGCGCTCGAGAAAAGCATGAACGCCGCCGAAATCGCGAGCTGCAAGACGGGCATCGGCCAGATCAGGCTGATGACGATCGCCGCGAGCAATACCAGGGCGCCGGCGGCGACAAACCCTTGCAGGAAGGAAAAGTCGCGTCGTGTGGTGAGCACCCAGCCCGACAGGCCGAAGAAAATGAATGCAGTGCCTGACAAGGCAGCCACGACGATGTCGCTGCCACCAGGAGTCGCCATGTAGATGCTAATGATCGGCCCCACCGCATAGCCGATGAAGCCGGTGAAGCCGAACACCGCAAGCAGGCCCCAGGCGCTGTTGGCGAGCAGATGCGTGACAAACAGCATCCCCAGGGCGGCGATGAGGAAGATCCAGGGGTTCAGGATCGGCGCATTCGCGCTCAGCATCGCGGTCAATGCGCTGAACGCCAGGGTCAGCGCCAATAGCGAATAGGTGTTGCGCAATACCTTGTTGGTCGCAAGAATCGACTCTCCACTTCGCGCCGACTCGATTCCCGCCGGGGATTGATTCATCGTTGCCTCCTGCCGTGCAAACGGCCGTTGTCTCCTTCATCCATATTGTGTGGGGACGCCCCGCCAAATTTCAATTGCTAGCCCCTTCAAGCGCAATCCCGCTTCGGTGGTTTGGTAGGGTTCTGCCCGCAGAAACGTCCGGCTTCCCTGGGATCGCCCTGACCTGGATTCTGTCCGAAATCCTCGCCGAGGCCTTGGTTCGCCTCGATCATGCCCCCAAACCCACTCCCGTGGGGCGAAGAGAGAATGCGTTCGCTCGCCACCCCGAACGCCGCCGCCAATGCCATCGCCAACGTTCTGGCTTTCGAGGCGCGAAGGCGAAAACGGATGGTCGGCTCTGTGGGGTCTTATCGGGTCCAATGGGGGGCTTATTGGAGATTCAATAGTGAGCTAATTGGGAGCTTGCGCGATTTGCCATGCAAACTTCGTCGAAGTTTGGCTATAATGCGTGGGAAAATTTCCCACTTCGGCGGTGCCGCGCCGAAATTGCGCTGGCTGAGGGCGCTCATGGAATTGCAGTCTTGAACGTCAGGCCGCTCGCAGCAGGGCATTTTGCTCCAGCCGCCGCTTGCGCTGCTGCGTCCGCGCGGGATGAATGCCGGCCTAGCGGCTTTGTTCGGCTCGCGAATGGCGCGAGGGCCGCTTTCGATGAGCTTGGCGACCCTGCCGGCCTTCCCGTGCTCTACTTTCACGATGCCGGCAGTTCCCGGCTCGAGGCCGCGCTGCTTGGCGAAGGGGCGCGGCAGCGCGGCTTTCGCCTGATCGCTTTTGACCGGCCGGGAGTGGGGCAGTCGGATTATTTTCCCTGCAAGTCGCCGTGGCAGTATTGCAGAAACCTGCTCGCGGCCTTGGGCGAGCTTGGCATTGGGCGCTTCTGCATCGTTTCGAAAGGCAGCGGAGGGATTTATGCCTTGCAGCTTTGCCGCGAATTTCGTGGGGAACCCGAACGAATCGTCGCCCAGGCGAATTTGGCTGGAGTTCCCGCGCGGGCGCTCGCGTCCCGAGTCGGCGGCTGTGGCGTGCTCGCTGGCTTGGCGCCGCTGGGGGTCAATGCCTTGCTGCGCCTGAAACCGTTCGTTTCGCCAGACGCGCCAGGCATGGTGCTGACGAAACTTCGCGAGCGCCTGAGCCTTGACGACCGGATGCTGCTCGAACGGCCCGATATCGCCGATGTTCTCGAAGCAGACCAGGCCGAGTCGGTCCGTCGCGGCTATCGCGGCCTGGCCCAGGATCTCGCGATCAGCTTCCGCAAGCTCGAAGTGAGACTGGCCGATATCGCGGTTCCCACCGAAATCTGGCACGGCAGCGCCGACCGGCTGGGCTGCCGGACCGACTGCGACTACCTTGCGGCGCGGCTGCCTCGGGCGCGCCTGCATCGCGTGGTCAATCGGGGCCATTTCTTTTTCATCCACCACAGGAACTCGATCTTCGGCAGCTTGCGCCGCCACTGTCGCGAGCCCTTGCCGGTTCCCGCCGTCCACGCGAACCCCACGAACTACGCATCTGACGCGAATGGCACGCCGCCAGCCCAGTGCAAGGCGAGTTGAGCGCCGCGCAAGCGCTTTCCTTTCGGCATGGGCGGGCGTTTGCGCTATACTGCCTCGCGAATGTTGCTACTCATGAGCGGGGAGAACGAACATGAACGTATTTGCAAGAGGCGCGAAAAGCGTGGGAATCTTGCTGCTGGCAGGCTTGCTGGCAGCGTGCTCGGGTGAAAACCCGGCGGCGCCTGGCGAGGATGGCGATTCGCAGGATGCACAAAATGTGCAAAGCGAATCGATGCAGGCGGATGCTGCGGGCGACAATCCATTTTTCCTTGCGAGCCCCCACGATTTTGCCTATCCGCCTTTCGACCAGATCGGCAACGAGCACTATCAGGCTGCTTTCGAGCGCGGCATGGCCGAGCAGATCGCCGAAGTCGATGCGATCGCCAGCCAGCAGGCTGAGCCCGATTTCGACAACACGATTGTCGCGCTCGAACTGAGCGGGCAACTGCTCAATCGCGTCTCTGCGGTGTTTTTCGCCTTGTCGAGTGCGCATACCAATGACGAGATCCAGGCGCTGCAACAGCAGTTGGCGCCCGAACTCGCTGCGCACTACGATGCGATCCTGCTCAACCGCGAGCTGTTCGCGCGAATCTCGGCCCTGCACGAGGGGCGCGACGAGCTCGGTCTCGACGCCGAATCGCATCGCCTGCTCGAACGGACCCATATCGACTTCGTCCGCGCCGGCGCGGCCCTCGACGAGGAGCAACAGCAGCAGCTTCGCGAGATGAATGCCCGCATCGCGGTGCTGCAAACGCAGTTCAGCCAGAACGTGCTCAATGAAGTCAATGATGTGGCGGTTGTCGTTGCAAGCCGGGAGGAACTTGCCGGGCTCGACGAAGCCGCGATCACTGCGGCTGCGAACGAAGCTGAGGAACGCGGCCTGGCCGGGCAATTCGTCCTGCCCCTGCTGAACACGAGCGGCCAGCCGCCCCTCGCGAGCCTGAGCGATCGCGAGCTGCGCCAGCGAATTCTGCAAACCTCGCTTTCGCGAGGATCCCGGGGCGGCGAATACGACAATCGCGAGCTTTTTGCCGAGGTGCTGCGCCTGCGCGCAGAGCGGGCGCGGCTGCTCGGCTACGACAACCACGCGGCCTATGTGCTCGAGGACGAAACCGCAGGCTCGGTGCAGGCGGTCAACGAGCGCCTTGCCGAACTCGTTCCTGCGGCCGTCGCCAATGCCCGGCGCGAGGCTGCCGACCTGCAAGGAATGATCGACGCCGCCGACGGCGATTTCGCTCTTGCAGCCTGGGACTGGGCCTACTACACCGAGCTGCTTCGCGCTGAGCGCTTCAATTTCGACGAAAGCCAGTTGCGACCGTATTTCGAGCTCGACAACGTCCTGCTACGCGGGATCTTCTACGCTGCCGAGGAACTGTTCGGCATCAGTTTTGCCGAGCGTTTCGACTTGCCGGTGTACCAGGAGGACGTTCGCGTCTTCGAGGTGTTCGACGTCACCGGCGAGCCGCTGGCGCTGTTCATCGCCGATTTCTATGCCCGCTCGAACAAGCGCGGCGGCGCGTGGATGAATGCCTACGTTCCCCAGTCGCACCTGCTCGGCAACCGCCCCGTCGTCGCCAACCACCTCAATGTCACCAAGCCCCCGCAAGGCGAGCCGACCTTGCTCACTTTCGACGAGGTCAACACGGCTTTCCACGAATTCGGCCACGCCTTGCACGGCATGTTTTCCGACGTCCGCTACCCGAGCTTCTCGGGAACCCGGGTGCCTCGCGATTTCGTCGAGTATCCTTCCCAGGTGTATGAGATGTGGGCGACGTGGCCCGAAGTGCTCGCCAACTATGCCGTGCATCACGAAAGCGGCGAGCCGATGCCTCAGGAACTGCTCGAGCGGGTGCTTTCGGCCCAGCAGTTCAACCAGGGTTTTGCCACCACCGAGTATCTCGCCGCATCGGTGATCGACCAGGCCTTGCACCAGCTCGCTCCCGAACAGGTTCCCGATGCAGACTCGCTGATGGATTTCGAGGCAGCGGCGCTCGAACAGGCCGGAATCGCCATGGAAGAGATCCCGCCGCGCTACCGGATTCCGTACTTCTCCCACATCATGGGTGGCTATTCGGCGGGCTACTACTCGTATATCTGGAGCGAGGTGCTCGACGCCGATTCGGTTCGCTGGTTCGAGGAAAACGGCGGCCTGCTGCGCGAGAACGGCGTGCATTTCCGCAGCAGCCTGCTGTCCCGGGGTGGTGCGGAAGACGCGATGACGCTGTTTCGGCAGTTCCGCGGGCGCGATGCCGACATCAATGCCCTGCTCGAACGGCGTGGGCTGAATTGAGCCCTTGCCCAGCGCTCGCTGGGTCGCCGCTGAAGCGCAGGCACAGGTGACTCAGTTCGTCCCAGGGATTGGCGCGGTGCAGGCCCTTGACGGCGTGGTCGACGAGTGCGCAATGATCGAGCATCTGCTCGATTTCTGCGGCTGACAGGCGTTGCAAGGCCCGGCCCACCGCAGCCTTGCGGCTGAACCAGACCCGGGAACTCGCCATCGCCTGGGCGATGTCGCGCCCGCCGTCGATCTGCTCGCGCATGACGAGCAACTGGCGCAATTCCCGGCTCAGCGCGGCAAGAATCAGCAGTGGAAAGACTCCTTCGGCGCGCAGGCTTGCAAGAATGCGCCGGGTTCGCGCTGCGGCGCCGAGCAAGGCGGCCTCGGTCAGCTTGCCGAGGTCGTGGCGCGAACTGTCGGCAACGAGGCGCAGCACGTCGTCGCCGCTGAGCGCGACCTTGTCGCCGGGCTTGGCGTTGGCGAGCAGGCCGAGTTTTTCGATTTCCTGCCGCGCTGCGAGCAGATTGCCTTCGACGCGATCAATCAACACCTGCAATGCCGAATCGTCGGCGTGCAAGCCTGCCTGCACGAGCCGCTGCCGCAGCCAGGCCGGCAACTGGCGCCGCTCCAGGGGCCAGATCTGCACCAGCACCATGAGGCTTTCGAGCTGCTTGAACCATTTGCTCGATAGCGTCGACGATTCGAGCCTGGGAGTGATGACGAGCAGGCGGTAGTCTTCGAGCTTCCTGTCGAGATAGCCGGCGAGGGCGGCCTTGCCGCCGACGTCGAGCTTGGCGCTGGGGATTCGCAGTTCGAGAATTTTTTGCGAGGCGAACAGCGAGGTGCTTTCGAGCTCGAAGTTGAAATCGTCCCAGGAGAAACCCGGCTCGACGTGGAACAGCTCGCGTTCGATGAAACCGCAGTCGCGCCAGCTCGCGCGAACCGCGTCAGCGGCTTCCTGAACGAGCAGAGTTTCGTCGCCGGCGAGCCAGATCAGCGAGGCCTGCTGCTTGCTTAGCGCCGTCGGCAATTGTTCGAGGCGGATCTTCATGGCAGTGCCGCCAGGGTCCGCTGCACGATCTGCGTAGCAAGTTCGCTGCGCAGCTCTTCGCGGAGCAAGTCGGCCTCTTCGCGATTGCCGGCGATATTGCGCAGATCCTGGTAGTAGGTCGCCTCGGCAGCGAAGCTTTCGCCGTCGATGAGAGCGGTTTCGCCATCGTGCAGAGTGATGCGCAGCGTCAGTTGCAAGCTCACCTGGGCGGCCCGGGCCTGGGGAGTGGCGCTCGCGGGGCGGCTGGAAAAGCGCTCGGCGCTGACCCGCAGCACGGGGAGCGTCGCTGCGTCGATGTCCTCGATGGCATGGAGCTCGAGGCCTGCGCTTGCACAGGCGCGCCGCAAGGCATGGCCAAGTTCTGCCGCAGGGTGCGGCACTTGCAAATGCACTCCCCGGGCTGCCGCTGCGCTGACAGGGCCTCGCAGGCGATAGCCGCAGCCCGGGCCCAGGGGCAGCGCCAAGGCCGGCAGCAGCTTGAGCAAGAGCCGCCTTTGCATCGCCGCTCAGCCGGTGACGACGTTGACGAGCCTGCCGGGAACGACGATCACCCGCCTGATTCCGGCCTGGCTAGTGAATTTGCGAACCGCTGCGTGTTCCAGGGCGAGCTCGCCAAGGCGCTCTCGAGACAGCTCGACGGGCGCCTCGATGCGGCCGCGCAATTTGCCGTTGACCTGCAACACGATCAGGTTCGTTTCCTTTTGCAATGCCCTTGCATCGACCTCGGGCCAGACCGCATCCATGACTGCGCCTGCGTGGCCGAGAAGCCGCCAGGCGACATGGCAGAAGTGCGGCGCGACGGGCGCCAGCAGCAGCACCGACATTTCCAGTGCCTCCTGGATCACTCCCTGGCTGGCGCGGTCGTCGGCAGGACTTTGCTGCTGCAAGCTGTTCAGGGAATTGAGCAGTTCCATCACTGCGGCGATCACCGTGTTGAATGCGTAGCGGTCGGCGTAGTCGTGGCCTGCCTTCTGCACGGTTTCGTGGGTTTTCCGGCGCAGTGCCTGTTGCTCGGGGGTCAACTGCAGCGCGGAAAAATCGGGTAGCTCGCAGGCCTCGTGGGTCTGCAAGCTTCGCCAGAGCCGCTTCAGGAAGCGGTAGCAGCCTTCCACGCCAGAATCGGACCATTCGAGGGACTGTTCCGGAGGCGCCGCGAACAGTGTGAACATGCGCACCGTGTCGGCGCCATAGCGTTCGATCAAGAACATCGGATCGACGGTATTGCCCCTCGACTTGGACATCTTGCTGCCGCCCTTGAGCACCATTCCCTGGGTGAGCAGGCGAGTGAAAGGCTCGTCGGACTGCACCAGACCCTCGTTGCGCAGCAGCTTGTGATAGAAGCGCGCATAGAGCAGGTGCAGGATCGCGTGCTCGATGCCACCGACGTACTGATCGACGGGGAGCCAGTACCGGGCGCGTTCGTCGAGCATGGCGCCGTGCTGGTCGGCGCAAGTGTAGCGCGCGTAGTACCACGACGATTCCATGAAGGTGTCGAAGGTGTCGGTTTCCCTTTTCGCGGCAGCGCCGCAGGCCGGGCAGTCGGCATCGACGAAATCGGCAAGGCCGGGCAGGGGAGAGCCGTGGCCGTGAAAATCCGCCTCTTCAGGGAGCCGCACGGGCAAGTCCTCGTCGGGGACAGGAACGGGTCCGCAGGTGGGGCAGTTGATGATCGGAATCGGCGCTCCCCAATAGCGCTGCCGCGAAACGAGCCAGTCACGCAGGCGGAAGTTGACCTTGCGCCTGCCCTGGCCTGAAGCTTCCAGATGGTCGGCGATCGCCTCCTGGGCAGCGGCGCAGTCGAGTCCGTCGAACCGCCCCGAATTGACGAGCGCACCGGCTTCGGTGAAAGCCTCCTTCGCAAGGTCGCAATCATTCCCGGAGCCGACGGGCTCGATCACCTGGCGAATTGGAAGATCGTACTTGCTGGCAAACTCCCAGTCGCGCTGGTCGTGGGCCGGAACCGACATCACCGCCCCCGAGCCATAGCTCATCAGGACGAAATTGGCGACGTGAATCGGCAGCAATTCCCCGGTCAGTGGGTGAATCGCTTCCAGACCGAGTTCCATTCCCCGCTTTTCCATGGTCATCAAGTCGGCTTCGGCGACGCTGCCCCCGGCAAGCCCATCGAGGAAGGCGCGCAGTTTTGGCCGGGTCGAGGCTGCGGCGACCGTCAAGGGGTGCTGCGGCGCCAGCAGCAGGCTGGTCACGCCGAACAGCGTGTCGGGCCGGGTCGTGAAGACCTTGATCGACTCCATCGAGCGCGCAGCCTCGCCGGTCAGGGCGAATTTGACCTCGACGCCTGCGGAACGGCCGATCCAGTTGCGCTGCATCGCGCGAACCGTGTCGGGCCAGCCTTCGAGGCTTTCGAGGTCGTCGAGCAGTTCCTCGGCAAAGGCGGAAATGCGGAAAAACCACTGCGGAATGCTGCGCCGCTCGACCGCCGCCCCCGAACGCCAGCCCTTGCCATCGACGACCTGCTCGTTGGCGAGTACGGTCTGGTCGACGGGGTCCCAGTTGACTTCGGCCTGCTGCTTGTACACGAGCCCCTTGCGGAACAGCCGCGTGAACAGCCATTGCTCCCAGCGGTAGTAGTCGGCGTCGCAGGTGGCGAGCTCGCGACGCCAGTCATAGGCATAGCCGAGGCGCTGCAATTGCGCGCGCATGTAGGCGATATTGTCCCGGGTCCACGCGGCCGGATTGACCTTGTTGCGAATCGCGGAATTTTCTGCCGGCAGGCCGAAGGCGTCCCAGCCCATGGGTTGCAGCACGTTCTTGCCTTGCATGCGCTGAAAGCGCGCGATCGCGTCGCCGATCGAATAGTTGCGCACATGGCCCATGTGCAGATGGCCGCTGGGATAGGGCAGCATCGACAGGCAGTAGAATTTCTCCCTGGCGGGATCCTCGATGGCGCGGAAACAATCGTGTTCGCGCCAGTATTGCTGCGCTTCCTGCTCGACCTGTTCGGGCTGGTAGCGAATTTCGCTTCTATCCATCTTGGGAGCTGCCTTCCCTGTGCAAGCCGTTGCCGAGCAAGGTCACCTTGAGCAGCTTGATCTGCCGGCTGTCGGCGTTCATGACCGTGACCAGATAGCGATCGATCCGCGCGCTTTCGCCCTGCTTGGGAATGTGGCCGAATTTCTGCAGCAAGATGCCTCCGATGGTGCTGCATTCGCGCTCGTCGAGCCCGGTGGCGAAATATTCGTTGAAATCGCTGATGGGAGTCAATGCCTTGACGATATGGTTGCGCTCGTCGAATCTCTTGATATGGCCGTTTTCTTCGCGGTCGGTTTCGTCCTGGATTTCGCCGACGATCTGCTCGAGCACGTCCTCGATGGTGATGATGCCGCTGACGCTGCCGTAGTCGTCGACGACGATGGCCATGTGGCTGCGCCGCTCGCGGAACTCCTTGAGCAGGACATTGAGCTGGCGGCTTTCGGGAACGAAGGTCGCCGGCCTGATGATTTTCTTCAGCTTGAAGCCGTCCTCGATTCCCGTCAGGCATAGCGGCAGCAAGTCCTTGGCGAGCAGGATGCCGATCACGTTGTCGACGTTTCCCTCGATCACGGGAAAGCGCGAGTGCGAGGCGCCTGCGACCATCTCGAGCATTTCCCGCACGGGCATGCTCGTTGACACGAGCACCGAGCGCGAGCGGGGAATCATGATGTCGCGCACTTGCATCGTCGAAACCTGCAAGGCGCCTTCGATGATGCCACAGGTATCGGCGTCGAGCAGGTCGCTCTGCTTGGCATCGCGCAGCAATTCGAGCAAGCCTTTGAGGTCGGAGGGCCGTCCGTTGGAAAGGACTTTCTTGAGTTTACCGATCCAGGAACGCTGTTCCGGATCGATGCCTGTCTGATCTTCAGCCATGCGCTGATTTTGCTCCTTTGGCGGGGGTCTGGCGTTACGATACCCGATACGGGTCGGGGATTCCAAGTTTTCCGAGTATCTCGATTTCCATTTGTTCCATTCGCGCGGCTTCGCGCTCTTCGTTGTGGTCGAAGCCGAGCAGATGCAGGCAGCCGTGTATCAGCAGATGCGCCCAGCGATGGGGCAGCGGCTGCTGCCGCGCCTCGGCCTGCTGCTGGGCAAGCGCCGCGCAGACGATGATATCGCCGATCGGTTCGTGATCGAGCAGTTCGCCGAGCGAGCGGGGCAGGGCGCATGGGAACGAGAGCACGTCGGTTGGTCCGTTGCGCCTCCGGTAGCGCTCGTTGAAATCGGCGGATTCGCCGGGGTCGACAAAACAGAGGCTGACGGCACAAGGCCGCTGCTGGCCGGCTGCGGACAATGCCTGGCCGATCCAGCCCTGGCACAGCGCTTCGCCAGGCACCCAATAGCCCGTCGAGCGGTTGCTGACTTCAATGCGAGTGGTCATTGTGCTGGCGCGGCGCAGCTTCGCCTGCTTCCCCGGTTTGCCCGGCTTCTGCAGCTTGCGGGGGTTTGGTTTCTGT
>RKSA01000085.1 GCA_007571115.1 Gammaproteobacteria bacterium | reverse complement strand
ACCCGGCCGCACCCTCTGGCTGCGAGCCCAACTGAGCTTGTAGGCCGGAATCGCCTCTCTCGCAGAGGCACCTGCAAAGCCATTCGAGGCACTGCGGCCATCCTGCGGAAGATGTCGCCAAAAGTGGCTAGTGCGACTCGCCTCTTTGCCAGCGGCGGTCAAAGCTCGACGATCGGCTTGAAGCCTCCCCAGATCATTCGCTTGCCGTCGAAGGGGGCGGGATGCTCTTGCGCGTTCCAGCGCTCGTCGGTCTTGGCGTGTTCTTCCATCTTGCGGAAGCCTTCGGTCCTGGTTTCCTTGTCGGGCCATTCGACCCAGGAGAACACGACGACCTCGTCGTCTTGCGCCTGCACCGCCTTGCGCATGTCGGTCAACTTGCCGTCGGGAACGTCGTCAGCCCAGCATTCGACGATGCGGGTCGCACCGAACTTCCGGATCAGGCCATCGACGTATTTGGCGTGCTCGACAAAGGCCTGCCTGTTGGCAGCAGGAACCGCCAGGACGAAACCATCGATATAGGGCATTTCAGTCAACCTTTACGGATTCTGGAGGGTCGTCGAGCGTGCGGTATGCCTTGAATGCATGCTCTCCCCCTGCATTTGGATTGTCTACGAGTCTCGTTTCGATCTCATTGCTCAGAAGATCGAAGCTGTAGGCCACGACGACTTTCTCAGTTTCACGGCGGATCAGTGTACCGCATTCTGCGAGATCGTCGTCGACCGGATGCTTCACCGGCAGAATCAGAGTACGCCGGTGTGCTGTGCCTTCCGCCAAGGCGAACGGAG
The DNA here is from genome assembly GCA_007571115.1 of Gammaproteobacteria bacterium. Lineage (GTDB taxonomy): Bacteria > Pseudomonadota > Gammaproteobacteria > Pseudomonadales > Pseudohongiellaceae > UBA9145. The sequence continues at coordinate 12,266 of RKSA01000085.1, read as the reverse complement.
TTGGTGCGACATACATCTTGCGGTCGCGCAGAAGAATGTCGCCGTAACTTCCGAGACCCCGGAAGCTCTTGTTCTCGTGTACATAGGTGTTGTCTGCATTGAGGAAGCTTCCGTGGCAAAGCACCAGATCGAGCACGGGATAGCGGTTTCCGTCCGGCTTCGCCGGGTAGCGACCGAACACATAGTAGACTTGCCGCCCGTTATGCTCGCCACAAGGTATCTGGCTGTTGCAGTCGTAGTTGGCCTCACGTCCCGGGTAGGCAAGGCCCTTGAGTTCGTAGCCTTCGGCGTGTTGCACAAGACGAAAATCAGGATACGTGTTGCGACCCGGGGCGTCGTAGTTCAAACCAAGCTCGTCGAGGCGCCTCCCGAACCAGTTCTGAAAATGGAATTCCTTGTCCCTCTCTCCCTCACGCTCGATGAGTGCGCCGTCGCGGATTGACCGAACGCACAGCTTGAAGATGGCGGATGGGTTCGACACGGATCAACCCCCGGCCCCGTGGATGGTGGCCGCAGTAGAGTCGGTGGCATGTAGATGGTCGATGTGGCTTTCGACATCCCGGGTACTGGCTTCCAGCAGGCCCAGCGCTGTCTCGACAGTGGGCGATGACGAAAGCTGCCGCAGCATCTGGGCCATAACGATGACGCGAACGTCATTGCGACTCAAGCGCCGTCCTGCGTTCCGAAGCCGGGCTACCTGATTAGCCGCTGCGGGAAGCACGATGTCCCAGAGATCGCCGTTCCAATGATGCGGCATGAACGCCGACCGCTTGCGGCATACCACGATGATGTCGAGGTCGATCGGCTCCCGGGCTTGGCGCTTTGGCATTGCCACCGACATTTCCGCCTTGACGGGGTGCGCCGCTGTCACTCCGAATCCCGCAGTCATGAGTGCGGCAAGCACTGATCGCCACCCTTCGGATCTGGAGTGATGGTAGGTAAACGCAAGGATACCGTCGTCCTTCAGAACGCGATGCGCTTCCGTCAAAACGGCGCCCAGCCTTTCCTCGAACGTTTCGGCGTCGGCGCTCTGGACCTCGTGCGGCGAGCGCGTCGTACTGTTTTCCCGATATCCATCGGCGCCGAGGATATGACGCTGCCAGACGTGGAAGAAGTCCGCGAGTTGCGAATAGTGAACATTGTCGAAGAATGGAGGGTCGGTCAAAATCGCATCGACCGATTTTTCGTCGATATCGGTTGCGCTCGAGTCGCCGCAGGACAGATAGATGCGCTTGCCTCCGGCGAAATCCCGGTAGTCCTTTGCAAGAGGAAAACCGATCTTCTCGGACAATCCGTACACCTTCTCTCCGGTACTGCGTCCGTTTCGACTGCCCGGACGCAGCTCGAACGGGCGGTCGGCATAATCCAGCGCGCGCCGGATGCGGCCCTCGAAGATCGTGGAGAACGAGCCGGAGCTCTTTCGAGTCCCCCACACGTTGGCTTCGAGTGGTACACGCTCTGGTTTGAGGATGTGGTGGGAGAACATGTGACGCACCGCGCCCGTCCCCTCGCCCTTGTAGGAAGCAAACAGATTGTTGAACTCCAACGTCCCCGAAAACAGACAGGTCAGCAGATCGCGCCGAGCCGGATCCGCGATTGCTCCGATGCGCGACGCCAGAATCGAGAGGCACAGCAACTGTCGCGCATTGAACATCTCGTGCCAGTAGCGGTAGTTGTAGCCGAGTGCCTGATCGGTGTTGTAGCCTGGCTTGATCGGAGCAACCGGAAAGGCATCGAGGCGCTGCGCCAGCGCATCCTCGGCCTCGGCATACAGCCGACGGTCTTCGTCGGTGGCGGAGAGATAGGCTTTGCTCCCATCCGGCATCAGAACGAGCTTTGCGTAGAGGCGGTGCGAGGGTGCCCGCCCGTTCTTCCGCACCGTTTCGGCGATGACGAAGCTGTGCGAGCACGACGGGCAGGTCGCCTTGCGCCCGTTGGCGGGCCCTGCTCGGACATCGAATGCCTGCTTGCAGCAGGAGCATCGGGTAACGGAAGCATCATAATGAACTTGGCAGATGGCGCCGCAATGCGGGCATACCGCCCGTGCTTCCGGATGCTTCTTCGGATAGGTGTGCCGAGCGAACACGTATGACGAAAACAGATCGACATTCGCTCGGCATTTCGGGCAGTCAACGGTCTTCACCCAGAAAAAGTAAAGCACATCGACTTGCATGCCATCCGGTAGCGAGGCACGGTAGAACCGGCGTATCCGAGCCGCAACATCCCGCTCCATGGCACGAAACTCCCGCAGAATCCCTTTCCGGTCATGAAGCGAAAGTGCATTTTTGACCAAGAAGTGCGCTACCGGATTGATATCGCGGCCAATGGCACGCACACCCAGCTTCGCGGACTCGCCGACGGTCGTGCCGCTCCCCATGAATGGATCGAAGACGACAGCATCCGTGATGCGCACCGGTCGGTAGAACAGATCGATGAGATCGCTGCCTCTCGGCGCAAAGGCGCCGATGACCATGGCACGAAACACCGAGCCGAGCCGGTGCGCCCACCACTTGTGGATATGATATGGGGGGCGGTTAATTTCCTTGCGCCAGCTCTCGATTTCCGCGATATCGCTCAGGGCTTCGAAGGGGAAGTCCTCGTCCTCGATCGCTCGTGGACCCTGGACGACAGAAAGCGGGATATTCGTCGGCTGGCCATTCGCGAGCGGAAGCTCCATCTGCTGAGCATGGATCCCGTGAGTGCGAAGGGCATCTGTCGACCTGTACGAGACGCGCATCGCTTCCTGTCTTTCCCTGCTACTCATCGCATTGTCAAATCCGGTGCATGGTGGGTTGAAGCAGGCGGTGCGTCCTGCTGAAACGGGGTTTGCGAAGACCTGGTTTTCAGCGAACAGAAGGAGGTGCGCCGTCCGCGAACAAAGATACGATGATTCTCCCTGCCGGTCCAGTGATGGCCCCATCGCTTTTCTGGTTGTAGCAGGAAATCTGGCGGGCATGCGATTTTCGTGACCTTTCCCAGATCATTCGTTTGCCATCGAGGGGGCCGGGGCTGTGATCGGGCTTGAGTGTAGCGCGAAAATTGGTAAAAATTCCCACATCGGGGCGGCGGAGGTCGCAGGTAGAGGCGATGCGCGGGTTTTTTTCGGTTTCAGCGGCGATGTGCCTGATTCGACGGCTGCAATCCAGGCGCTTGCCTGGAAGCTCGGTGTTGCGTGCTGCTTGCTTGGCTGGCTTGCTGTTGCCATCGCTGGCGCACGATGTGCTGGCGGGCTCGGGGCACGCTGGGACGGCTACTGACGCTGGCGGTTTCGGCTTTTCGCAGCAGAGCGATGCTTCCAGTGTCGTGCTCGGCGAGCGGCTCACGATCGACTATCTGCTGGCGAACGATGGCGGAGCGCGTTCCGGGGTTTCGCTGGAAATCTATTTTCTGCTCGAGAATACGAGCCTGGTTTCGGCGCCGGGCTCTTGCCGGCGGCAGCCGAGCGCTTCGGGGCAGGAAGTGCTGCATTGTGCTCTTGGCGATTTTTCGCCTGGCGCGCGTCGTTCGATCGCGGTCACCGTCGCGACCTCGGCAGCGAGCCGGCCTGGCGTAGTCGCTTCGGCTTTCGTTGGCGACTTGCGGCTCGATCTGGTGGTTCCCGTCGTCCACGATGTCCTGACCGACAGCGATGGTGACGGCAGCAGCGATTTCATCGAGGCAATCCGCGCCACCGATCCTGATGATCCCGCGTCGGTCGACAATTCTGCGGCACTGATCGACTTCATGGCCTTGCATACTCCGGCTGCGGCGGGCGAGTATCCTGGCGCTGTGGAAAACCGCATCAACGAACTCGTCAATGTCGCGAATCAAGCCTATGCCGAGAGCGGAGTGCGGCTTCGCCTGCGCCCGGTGCATTTTGAGCCCCTTCCCGACGAGCTCGCGCCGAGCGCCGAAGCAGCGCTGGCGAGCCTGCTCGATGGCAGCCATTCGGAGTTTGCCGCTCTCGAGCAACTGCGCCTGCGCCACGGCGCCGATCTCGTGGTGCTGTTCGGCGCCCGGCAAGGCGCTGGTCGCTGCGGCCTCGCGCCGATAGGCGGCTACGACATGCAAGGCGACTTCAGCGATGCTGCCGAGCGCGCGCTAGGCTTCGCCTGGGTTGCCCTCGACTGCGAAGACGAGCTCGTGCTCGCCCATGAGCTTGGGCATAACATGGGCCTGACGCATTCGCACCGCGAAGCCGGTCGTGGTGGCACCTTCGACCATGCCACTGGCCACGGCGTCGACGGCGAGTTCGCCACGATCATGGCGACTCCTGCGGAGTTTGCGGTGGAGGCGCGAACCGCGCTGTTCTCGAACCCGCAGCTCGCCTGTGCAGGCCATCCTTGCGGCCGCGAACCGGGCAGCGAGCTCGGCGCCGATGCCGCGGCGACGCTCAATGTCGTCGCTCCCCAGGTCGAGGCATGGCATGCGCGAGTCCTTGCCGAGGCGCCGGCGTCGCTTGGCTCGAGCATCAGCGGCGCGAGCGGTTTGGCAAGGCTGGCATTGGCGGCCCAGGTCAACGACGAGCCCCGCTACACCGAAACCCTGCGAGTCGGCGACCGCCTGCGCCTGCTCGCCGAAGTCGAGGTCGCCGCCGAACATCTTGGCCTTGCCGGCTCGTTCCACGTGCTCGTCAGCGCCGATTCGAGCGAGTTCTTCCAGTTGGACCGCGAAATCGGCCTGACGAGCTGGGATGGCACCTTGCAAGGTCTCAGGGCCGCCACGCCGGAACGAAGCCTGCGCGTTCGCGAACGCTTTCACATCGTTGATAATTTCCCGATCAGTGCCGACATGGCGGGCCTCGAACTGCTCATCTATCTCGCCTACCAGGTTCCCGGTGACATCGTCTACCTTCCCCAGCCATTGCGCTTGACGATCAGCGATTGATCCTTCGCGCTCGCTGCTGCGGCGCCATCGCGTCGAACGGTCTATAGCCTGCCGTCTGTGGCGTCTGCCGGGAATAGGCACTTGACGTCGAAAATCACCGATTCGGCCTTGCCGAGGGCGCGGATCCGCTCGATTCCCCATTCGGCGAACTGCCGATGCGCCACGGCGATGACGATGGCGTCGTATGTGCCGGGCTGGGGCTGCTCGATGAGCTCGGGGAACTCGTTGCGCGCGAGCCAGGGATCGCACACATCGACCTTGCCGTGGTAGCTTTGCAAGGCGCTGATGATGTCGAAGACGCGGCTGTTGCGCGTGTCGGGGCAGTTCTCCTTGAACGCCAACCCGAGAACCAGCACGCGGCTGTCGAACACGTGGATTCGCCGCGACAGCATCAATCGAACCACGCGGTCGACGACGTGGGTGCCCATCGAGTCGTTGATTCGCCGTCCGGCGAGAATCACTTCGGGATGATAGTCGACCTGCTGCGCCTTGTATGTCAGATAGTAGGGATCGACGCCGATGCAATGGCCGCCGACCAGCCCGGGGCGGAACGGCAGGAAGTTCCACTTGCTTCCTGCGGCGCGCAGCACTTCCTCGGTGTCGATTTGCAGCTTGTCGAAAAGGATCGCAAGCTCGTTCATCAAGGCGATGTTCAGGTCGCGCTGGATGTTCTCGATCACCTTGGCGGCTTCGGCGACCTTGATGCTGCTCGCGCGGTACGTGCCGGCGCTGATCACTGCCGCGTAAAACGCCTCGACCACGGCGGCGGTCTCGGCAGTCGAGCCGGAAACAACCTTGACGACCTTGACGAGGGAATGGGCGCTATCGCCGGGATTGACCCGTTCGGGGCTGTAGCCGACGAAGAAGTCGCGGTTTAGCGCCAGCCCCGAAAGCTGTTCGAGGATCGGCACGCAGACCTCTTCGGTGGCGCCGGGGTAGACCGTCGATTCGAAGATCACCAGATTGCCCGGGCGCAGATATCTCGCGGTCATCGCGGTCGCCTCGCGCAAGGCCGCCAGATCGGGCTGGTTCTGCGCATCGACGGGGGTTGGCGCGGTGATCACGCAGACATCGTGCTCGGCGAGGCACGCAGGGTCTGCGCTGTAGTCGAGGTGGCGGTTTTCTCGCAACTGGCTTTCGCTCAGCGAGAGGTTCCTGTCGTGGCCTGCGCGCAGTTCGCCGACGCGCTGCGCGTCGATGTCGAAGCCGGTAACGCGATGCCTGCGCGAGATCGCGTGGGCGAGCGGCAGGCCCACATAGCCGAGGCCGAGAACGGCGATTCTGCAATCCGCCGTGATCGCTTGGGGTGTCATCAGGTTCTCCTCCTGGTCAAACCGGGGCAGGGCGCCATGCTATACTCGGCGGCCTTTCCCGGACTCTGGTCATGCCTCGGCCTGGGGCGGAGACATGACGGACTTTTCCAATATCGGCGTGACAGGACGGCGCGGCCACGATGGCGTCGTGGAAACCTTGCACCGGCTGCTCGCGTTTCTGCAAAGCCAGCGACGTTCGGTGATCCTCGACGAGGATACCGCCGCCATGCTGGGCTCGCCGGGCATCCGTTGCACCCCCGTCGCCGAACTCGCGCAGCACTGCGAACTCGTGATCGTCGTCGGCGGCGATGGCAGCCTGCTGCACGTCGCCAAGCACGTCGGCGACACTCCGGTGATCGGAGTCAATCGCGGCCGTCTCGGCTTTCTCACCGACGTGCTGCCCGACGAGCTCGAACAGCGCATCGGCGAAGTTCTCGCCGGAAAATATCTCAGCGAGGAGCGTTTCCTGCTCGAGGTCGAAGCGCTTCGCGGCGGCGGGCGCAAAACCGTCGGCAGGGCCTTGAACGACGCCGTGCTGCACCCCGGCAGATTCTCCCAAATGATCTCGTTCGAGCTGTTCATCAATGGGCAATTCGTCCATAGCCAGGAGTCCGACGGTCTCATCGTCGCCACGCCGACGGGTTCGACGGCCTATGCCCTGTCGGCCGGCGGGCCGATCATGCATCCGCAGCTCGATGCACTGGTGCTGGCACCGATGCACCCGCATTCGCTGAGCAGCCGCCCGCTGGTGGTCGATGGCAATAGCGAGCTGCGCATCGTCGTCGCCGCCAGGCAGGAACTCGAGCCGCAACTGAGCTGCGACGGCCAGGTCTGCCACACCGCCAGGGCCGGTGACGAGATTGTCGTGCGCAAGCATTCGTCCTGCCTGAAATTGATCCATCCTGTGGACTATACCAGTTATCAGGCCTGCCGCAGCAAGCTCGGCTGGGGCAGCCGCCTGGCGAAGAGCGATGATTGAAGCTGCCCGGGTTCCCGTCGACGTCGACCTGCTCGGTTTCAGCGAGGCGCTGGAGAGGCAGGGAATCCGCCATCGAGTCATCGAGGAAGCGGGCTTCCAGGTCATCAAGGCGCCCACCGAGGACGAGGCGCGAATGGTGCGCGAGGCATTGCGCCATTGGCGCGAGCTCGGCAACGAGCATTGGCGGCGGCCGCGCAACGAGGAGCGGCGCTGGCGCCCGGCCTTGCCTGCTGGCGACATGTCACGGGAATTCTTCCATTGCCCTGTCACGATCGTGCTCATGCTCATCTGCGCTGCGGTGGCGTTCTGGAGCCGGCTCGGCGGCGAAGCCTGGCGAGTCGGCTTCCTGTTCTACCCGGTGCTTGCCAGCGACAGCCTCGTCGAGCTGCTCGGCGGGCTTGGCAGCCCGGTGATCCTGGCACGAACGATCACGCCGATGTTCCTGCATTTCGGCGAATTGCACCTGATCTTCAACATGCTCTGGCTGTGGTACTTCGGTCGCCAGCTCGAACCCTTGCGCCCCGGTTGGATCTATCCTGCGGTCGTGCTGCTGACTTCCTTCGTTGCGAACACCGCGCAGTACCTGCTCGGCGGAGGCAGCAATTTCGGCGGCATGTCGGGGGTCGTCTATGGCCTGGTCGGATATGCCTGGATCCTCTACAAGTTTTCCCCGCGCAGCGGGCTACTGCTGAACGATCAGATGTTTCTGTTCTTCGTCATCATGCTGGTCGCGATGGAAGTGTTCGCATCGTCGTGGATCGCCACTGCCGCGCATCTTGGCGGATTGCTTGCCGGGCTGTTCCTCGGTATCGTTTTCGCTGTCTTCAGGAGAGCCTGAGTCTCGACATGTTGCAACTGGAAGAGCCTGGAATGCGAACCGTGGCCCGTGGCGCCCTGCGCAAGATGGCGTGCCGCCACGAAAGCCCGGTCGCCTATGCGATGCGGCTTTTCGACCCGGACGAATTGCGCAAGCGCGGCCCGGGCCAGGCCGACGCAAGCGCGCACGGGAATTTGCCGCTCAATGAATGGCTCGGCCAGGCGATGCAAGTCGTCGCCACCGGCAGGATCTTTTGCGTGCATTGCGGTCGCAAGACGAGCAAGAGCTTCAACCAGGGCTATTGCTATCCGTGCTTTCGCAAGCTCGCGCAATGCGACCGCTGCATCACCAGCCCCGAGCGCTGCCATTTCGACGCGGTGACCGTCAAGGAGCGCCGCGAGCCGCTGAGCTTTCTCGATCCGGCCAAGGAGCGCTTCGATCGCGACGAAGGGCCTTGCCGCGAGCCTGCCTGGGGCGAGCGGCATTGCCTGACGAGCCATTTCGTCTATCTCGCCAACACTTCGGGGCTGAAGGTCGGAATCACGCGCAACTCGCAGATTCCGACTCGCTGGATCGATCAGGGAGCGACCCAGGCGCTGGCGATCGCCCGGGTTCGCGAGCGCAGGCAGTCGGGCTATCTGGAACGGCTCTTCGCACAGCACGTCTCCGACAAGACCCATTGGCGCGAGATGCTCAAAGGCACTTCGAAGCCCCTCGACCTGCTCGAGGAAAAAAGCCGGCTGGTCGCAGCGTGCCAGGCCGGTATCGACGAGCTGACGGGCTATTTCGGCAAGGGCCGCGACGCCTGCCCGATCAGTATCCTGCAAGGAGTCGAGCCCGTGCAGATCGACTATCCCGTTCCCGCAGCCCCTGTGGTGGAGCATTCGTTCAATTTCGACAAGGAAGCGATGGCCGGTGGAATCCTGCGAGGAATCAAGGGGCAATACCTGCTTTTCGACCAGGGCGTTTTCAACGTCAGGCGCTTCTCTGGCCACGAAATTGAAATCCGACTTGAAGAATGATCTGCAACTTACAGTAAATTAATGACTTTTTAATCAGGAACAATCGATGAAAGACTCCCAGGCCCGCGCCACCTTGCTGCGCGACTACCGTCCGCCAGCATTTCTTGTCGAAACCACCGAGCTCGAGTTCGATCTTCATGAAAGCCATGCGAGCGTGCGCTCGCGACTGCTGCTGCGGCGCAACCCCGATCATGCCCCTGTCGATGCCGACGACGAATCGCTCGTTCTCGACGGGGATGAGCTTGTTCTCGAAGAATTGCGCCTCGATGGCCGCGTGCTCGAAGCAGCCGAATACCAGCTCGACCTCGATGGGCAGTCGCTGCGGATTCCGCACCTGGGAGCGCTCGGCGTCGACCTCGACGGCGGTTTCGAACTGGCCTGCCAGACCCGCATCGAGCCGCAGAACAATACCGCCCTGGAAGGCCTGTACAAGTCGCGCAAGATGTTTTGCACGCAATGCGAGGCCGAAGGCTTCCGCCGCATCACCTTCTACCCCGACCGGCCCGACGTGATGTCGAAGTTCACCGTGACGATCCGCGCCGACCGCGCCAGGTACCCGGTATTGCTCGCCAACGGCAACTGCATCGCCGAAGGCGCCTGCGAGGAACCGAGCCGCCATTGGCGCAAATGGCACGACCCCTTCCCCAAGCCGTGCTATCTGTTCGCCCTGGTCGCTGGAGACCTGGCGAGCCTCGAAGGCGAGTTTCGCACTGCCAGCGGGCGCCTCGTGCAATTGCGCATTTTCGTCGAGGAAAAAGACCTCGACAAGTGCGATCACGCCATGGCCTCGCTGCAAAAGGCCATGCGCTGGGACGAGCAGCGCTATGGCCGCGAATACGATCTCGACATTTTCATGATCGTCGCCGTCGACGACTTCAACATGGGAGCGATGGAAAACAAGGGGCTGAACATCTTCAACACCTCGTGCATTCTCGCCAACCCCGCGACCCAGACCGACTCGGCATTCCAGCGGGTCGAGGCGGTCGTCGCCCACGAGTATTTCCACAACTGGTCGGGCAATCGAGTCACTTGCCGCGACTGGTTCCAGTTGAGCCTCAAGGAAGGTTTCACGGTGTTCCGCGACAGCGAATTCAGCGCCGACATGAATTCCCGCGCGGTGAAGCGAATCCAGGACGTCGCCTTCCTCCGCGCGGTGCAGTTCGCCGAGGACAGCGGCCCCATGGCGCATTCGGTGCAGCCCGATTCGTACCTCGAGATCTCCAATTTCTATACCGTGACGATTTACGAGAAAGGCGCCGAAGTCGTGCGAATGATTGCCAACCTGCTCGGGCCTGAGGCGTTTCGCGCTGGCGCCGAGCTGTATTTCGAGCGGCACGACGGGCAGGCGGTGACGATCGAGCAATTCGTCGCGGCGATGGAGGATGCCAGCGGCATCGAGCTCGGCCAGTTTCGCAACTGGTATCGCCAGGCGGGGACTCCGCAGCTCGCCGTCGAGGGGCAGCACGATGCTGCGAGCAAGCGCTACGAGCTGCGTGTACGCCAATCGTGCCCGGCGACTCCTGGCCAGCAGCACAAGCAGCCGTTCCACATTCCCTTGCGCATGGGCCTGCTCGACCCCGACGGCAAGGAAGTCCCCCTGCGCCTCGCTGGCGAAGCGGCGCCCGGGGAGCCTGATCGCGTGCTTGCGGTCACCGAGGCCGAGCAAAGCTTCGTTTTCGAAGGGGTCGAGCGCGCGCCGCTGCCTTCGCTGTTACGCGGCTTCAGCGCTCCGGTGCGACTGCAATACGACTATTCGCCAGAGCAGTTGCTGTTCCTCATGAGCCACGATAGCGACGGCTTCAACCGCTGGGAGGCCGCCCAGCAACTGGCGATGATGTTTCTGCGCCGCTTGCAGGACGATCATCGTGCAGGCAGCGCCTTGCGCGCTCCCAGGCTGTTGCTCGAGGCCCATGGCAAGATCGCCGCCGAAGCTGCGACACTTGGAAACGGCGCTGATCGCGCGATGTTCGCCGAACTGCTGCGGCTGCCGAGCGAAAGCTATCTGCTCGAGCAGGCCGAAGTCGCCGACGTGGCTGCGATTCATGCCAGTCGGCAATTCCTCCTCGACAGCCTGGCGACGAGTTGTCAGGAAGCATTCGAGGCCCTGTTCGAAAGCATCCCCGCCACCCAACAATACCGCGCCGATGCGGCGGACATCGGTTCCCGGGCCTTGCGCAACCTGGCGCTTGCGGCGCTGGTGCGAAGCGGTGCTGCGGGCTGGCTCGAGCGTTGCATCGAGCAGTTCGAGCAGGCGAACAACATGACCGACCAACTCGCCGCCTTGCAGATCCTCGTTCACGGCCGCGCCGGCGAGCAGGTCTTCGAGCGGGCGCTAGAGAGCTTTTACGCGCAATGGTCCGGGGAGGCGCTCGTGATCGACCAATGGTTCCACCTGCAAGCGAGCCGGCCATTTCCTGGAACCTTGGCGCGAGTGCGGCAACTGCTCGATCACCCAGCCTTCACCTTGCGCAATCCGAACCGCGTGCGCTCGCTGATCGGCGCGTTCTGCTCGCAGAACCACGTCAATTTCCACGACGCTTCAGGGCAGGGCTACGAATTTCTTGGCGAACAGGCGCTGCGGCTCGATTCGATCAATCCCCAAGTCACGGCGCGCCTGCTCACTCCCCTGACCCGCTGGCGCAAGTTCGACGCTGGGCGGCAGGCGCTGATGCGCGAGCAGTTGCAACGCGTCGGCGTCCGCAAGGGAGTTTCCCGGGACGTGACCGAGATCGTGCAGAAAAGCGTCTCAGCACTCAAGAACCAAGGCGCTTGAAGGCTCAGGCGACTTCGGCGATATTCGTCAAGGGGATCGACTTGGCGCGTTGCGCGGCTTCCATGAACGATTCGATCTCGTGGAAGTTGAGATAACGGTAGATGCTCTCGGCCATGGTGTTGATCGGCCGCATGTGCGCCATGTATTCGTCCATGTGCGGAATCCGCCCCAGCGCCGCGCTGACTGCGGCGAGCTCGGAGGACGCAAGGAACACGTTCGCGCCCTGCCCGAGCCGGTTCGGGAAATTGCGCGTCGAAGTCGACACCACCGTCGAATTGGGTGCGACCCGGGCCTGGTTGCCCATGCATAGCGAGCAGCCGGGAAGCTCGGTTCGCGCTCCGGCAACGCCGAACACGTTGTAAACCCCTTCGCTGATGAGCTGGTGCTCGTCCATTCGCGTCGGCGGGGCGACCCAGAGCCGCGTTGGCAGCGGCGGCTGCACCTGCTGCAAGACCTCGCTGGCGGCGCGGAAATGGCCGATATTGGTCATGCACGA
>RKSA01000102.1 GCA_007571115.1 Gammaproteobacteria bacterium | reverse complement strand
GCCGAGCTCGACGAAGCGTGGTTTTTCCCGACGCGCAAGCGAGTCATGCAATACGCGCCCTGGCGCGACGTGATGCGCGAGGACTCGCGCCTGCAAATCTCCACCGAGCAGCATCGCCGCTACCCCTTCGACATGACCGAACTCGACGGCCTGCTCGCCTGGGTCGACGAGGACGGCACGCGACACGGCTACGATCTGCGCGCCAGCCGGACTTCGGTCGCCTGGGACCACTCCATCGAAGTCGAGCTGATCGCCGAAACCGCGAACATCGTCCCCGGAGAGACCGTCTGGCTCGGCCTGCGCCTCGACCCCGCCGAGCATTGGCATACCTACTGGAAGATGGGAGGCGACAGCGGCGAGCCTACCAGCGTCGGCGAATGGCGCGCACCGCAAGGAACGCGCTTTGGCGAGCTGCTGTTTCCCGCGCCATACTGGCTGCCTTTCGGCGCTACCGAACTCGTCAATTTCGGCTACGAGGAAGAGGTATTGCACCCCATCGCCGTGACGATCCCTGCCGATTTTGCCGGCGAGGCGGTGCAGCTCTCGGCCCTGGCGTACTGGAACGTCTGCGAGCTGATCTGCATTCCCGGCGAGCAGCGGCTCGAGCTCAGCCTGCCCGTCGGCGAGACCTTGCAGACCGATCCGGGCCAGGCCGAGCGCTTCGCGAGAGCGCGGGAGCGTCTGCCAGTGGCCGACCACGGCATCGAGTCCTTCCTCGCGGTCGCCGGCGAGCGCGTCAGCGTCGGCTTCGAGTCCCAAGACCTGCCTTGGGGAGAGCTTGCCGACGCCTGGTTCTTTCCCGAACAGCGCCGCGTCATCAAGCCCGGGCCACTGCGCGACGTTTCCATGCAAGGCAGCCTCTTGCAGATCACTCACCAGCAGCCGCGCCGCATGAGCGATGACCTCGAATCGGTCGTCGGCACCCTGGTGCTCGAGAACCTCGCCGGCGAACGCAGCGCCTACGATTTCGCCAGCCCCGCGAGCATCGCCGACGCTGCGGCGCTGACACCACTGGCGGCCAATCTCGGTGCCGCTGGCGGCCTGGATCTCGGCAGCCTGCCGCTGTACATGCTCGCCGCCATGCTCGGCGGCATGATTCTCAACCTCATGCCCTGCGTGTTTCCGGTGCTGTCGCTGAAGGCCCTGAGTTTCGTCACCGCAGCCGGCGCCACGGCGCGGCGGCAGCGCAACGAGGGGCTCGCCTACACTGCGGGAATCCTCGTCTCCTTCGTCCTGCTCGCCTCGCTGCTGATCGTCTTGCGCGCTGCCGGCGAGCAGGTGGGCTGGGCGTTCCAGTTCCAGCAGCCGTGGTTTCTCGCCTTCATCGTCTACCTGTTTTTCGCCCTGGGCCTGAGCCTTTCCGGGGTGTTCGAAATCGGCACCGGCTTCATGGGAGTCGGCAATAGCCTCACGACGCAAGCGGGCTACAAGGGATCGTTTTTCACCGGAGTGCTCGCGACCATCGTCGCGACTCCGTGCACCGCGCCATTCATGGGGCCCGCGCTCGGTTTCGCCCTGACCCAGCCCTGGCTCGTGGCGATGCTCGTGTTTCTGTCGCTCGGTTTTGGCATGGCCTTGCCGATCCTCGTGCTTTCGTGGCTTCCTGCCCTGACCCGCTTCCTGCCCCGCCCCGGCGCCTGGATGAACACTTTCAAGCAGTTCATGGCCTTCCCGCTGTACGCTTCGGCGGCCTTCTTCCTCTGGGTGCTCGGCAACCAGGTCGGCGTGCTCGGAATGTCGCTGGTGCTCGGCGTGTGCATCCTGCTGGCGTTTTCGGCCTGGCTCTATCAACGCAGCCATGCTGCGGGGCCGCTCATGCGTATCGTCAAGCTTGCGCCGGCAATCCTCACCCTGGCGCTGGCTGGCTATTTGCTGCAAACGCCGTTCCTGCAGACGATGGCTCAGGCCGACGGTGAGCCGGCCGAAGCGCAGGACGCCGATCACGAAGCCTTCAGCAGCGCGCGACTCGCCGAATTGCGCACCGCCGGAACTCCTGTATTCGTCAACATGACTGCGGACTGGTGCATCACCTGCCTGGTCAACGAGCAAAGCACGCTCAGCACCGAGCGAGTCCGCGAGTCGATGGCGGCAAACGATATCGTCTACATGAAAGGCGACTGGACCAACGAAGACCCGGAAATCACCGCCGTGCTCGATGAGTTTCGCCGGCCTTCGGTGCCGCTGTACGTGCTTTATCCCGGGGATCCCGCTAGCGAGCCGGTGATTCTTCCGCAGATACTCACGCCGACGCTGCTCGAGAACGCTTTCAGCGAGATTTGAGCTGCCAGGGCATGGTTCGCTTACGCGCTCGCTGCGGCGACATGCATGAGGATCGCCGAGATATTGTCCTTGCCGCCGTTGCGGTTGGCATAGTCGATCAGCTTGGCGATGCTTTTTTCGATGTCGGCGCCGTGGTCGTTGAGAATGTCCTTGAGCTGCCAGTCGGCGACCATGTCCCAGAGGCCGTCCGAGCAAAGCAGTATCAGGTCGCCTTCGGCGAGTTGGCATTCGATGCGGTCGACTTCGACGCTATCGTGGATGCCGAGGGCCTTGGTCAGAATGTGGTCGATGTTGGAAAGCGAGAAGCCTCCGGCCGATTTCGCTCCCCGGGCCTTCATGTCGTTCGCCAGGGTATGGTCTGACGAGAGCTGCTCGAGCTGCTTGTTGCGCAGCAGGTAGAGCCTCGAGTCGCCGACGCAGCCAGCGAGCAGCTTCCGGCCTTCGACCCGGGCCGAAATCAGCGTCGTGCTCATGCTCTGATGGTTCTTGTTCGCCTTGGCGGCGAGGAAAATCCTCTTGTTGGCGGCGTGAATCGCGCCGATCATCTGCTCGAAGACTCCGGCATCGGCGCTGCTCGGCGGCCGGTCGGGCCGCAGCTCGGTGAGGATCGAGGTAACCGCCATGCACGAGGCGATTTCGCCAGAGGCGCGCCCGCCGAGGCCGTCGGCGAGCACCGCAAGCGAGGCGGCCTCGTCAAAACCGATGAAATCTTCGTTATGCGAGCGCAGCACGCCGGTATCGGTATTGCCGGCGATGCGCACCTGGAATGCTTCTGCTGCCATGACTCCACTCCGATCATTGCCTCTTTTTGCAACGTTTCTCGTTGCCTTGCTTCGTTGCGCCGCGCATCCGGGCGCACTGCCCGGATGCGTCAAGGTCGAAGTCTAGCAGAATGAATCGGGGAGCTGACTCCGGGAACTTCCGCGTTCCCGGCGCCGATGGCTTGCGGTGCGCAGTTGCGCACCGCTCACGCCGGCCGATGCAGCGCGCTCGCCTCAAATGCGGCCAGTGATCGAGAGCCGCGCATTGAGCGGCGCCCCGACGCTTGCCTGGTGCGTGCTGTGCGAGTGCGGGAAGTACAGCGTGTCGGCGAGGTTGTCGACGTGGACTTGCAAGCGCAGCCGCTCGGAAACATCGTACCAGGCGCTCAGGTCGATTCGCGTGTAGCTCGGCAGGATTGCGCTGTTGCCGTTGTTAATGAAGCTTTCGCCTTGGTACGTCAGGCCGATGCCCAGGCCGAAGCGCTCGCTGAGCCGGAAGTCGTTGAACAGCGAGAGCATGTTTTCGGGAAGCTCGCGGGGCCGCAGGCCCGTCGCGCCGGAACGGTTCACCTGCTCGCCATCGAGGTGGCTGTAGCCCGCCGAGACAAACCAGCTCTCGCTGACGAGGCCTTGCAGTTGCGCCTCGAAGCCGGTGATTTGCGAATCGATCACGTCGAGGGTCGACGGGTCGTTGTCGGCAACCTGGGGCGAGCTTTTCCCGATCTCGAACACCGCCGCAGTAAAGCTCAGCTCCTCGCCGAAGTCCCATTTCAGCCCCGCTTCCAGGTTGGTGAAGACGTTGGGGTCCAACTGGTTGTTGCTGCCGTTGATGTTGGCGAACTGCTCGCCGCTGCGTGGCAGGAACGATTCGCTATGGCTTGCATACAGCGAGATTTCCTCCCGGGGCTTGAAGATCACGCCGAAACGCGGCGAGATTTCCCGGTCCTCGCGCGTTCTCGTCTCGCCTGCCGGAACATTGAGAACATCGATGGCAAAGCTGTCGAAGCGCGCGCCGACGATCACGTCGAGCCTGTCTGAAATCTCGATCTCGTCCTGGATGTAGGCGGAAAACACCTGGATTCCGACCCGGGTGTCGTCATTGAGGTCCGCCGTGAAGCTGTTGCTCGTCGCCATTCCCGATGCGTTGCTGCCGCTGCCCGACAGCAGATCGAGGGGGCGCGAGACCGCGAATGTCTCGTTGTCGTCCGAGGTCGTGTTCCAGAAGGAGTTGAAACGATCCTGGTCCGATGCGGTGTCGATATATTCGGCACCTGTCACGATCGTGTGCCTGGTGTCTCCAGCGGCAAACTCGCCGACAAGATTTCCGGACAGGATCAGGTTTTCCCGCCGGGTCTTGTCGACATAGCCATCGAGGGTCACCTGGTTCGGCCTTGCGAGCTGGTCGTAGCCCGATACGTAGAAATTCTGGTAGAACTTGTCATAATCGCCAAGAAAGGCGTTCAGGTTGGCTTTCAGGTTTGCCGCGAGGTCATGCTGGAGGCCACCGCGAAGCAGATGCGCGCGGATGCTGGTGGTGTTGAGCTGCGGGTCGGCAAAGACGATGTCCCGAAAGCGTTCGACGGGCCGCCCGTCGGCGCCTGTCGGAATGCCGCGGTCGATGAAGCGTTCGTGATCGATGTATTCGTAGGAGAGATCGAGGGTCGTGTCAGGCCCCAGCTCGAACTTCGCCACCGGATTCACGCCAAGGCGCTCGCCGTGGTAGAAATCGCGATGGTTTTCCAGGCTTTCGTAGAATGCGTTGAGGCGAAAGGCCGAATTTCGGCCGAAAGAAGAAGAGTCGGGGGAGGAATTGCTATCGATTTGCAGGCTGTAGTCGCCGAAGGTTCCCGCATCGATCCGGTAGTTCGTGAAATCTTCGCCGATCACGGCTTTTTTCGTCACGCGGTTGAGGATTCCTCCCGTTCCGCCGCGACCGAACAGCAGGGCATTCGGGCCGCGCAGGATCTCGACTTGCTCGAGATTGTACAGCGGGCGGTAGTACTGCACGTCATCGCGGACGCCATCGATGAAGAAGTCCGCCGTCGAGCGCACGCCGCGAAACACGATCGCGTCGCGGTGGCCTTCGCCCTGGGAATTGCTCACGCCCGGCGTGTAGTCGATGATGTCGGCAACGCTCGCAAAGCCCTGCATCGCGATCTGCTCGGCGGTGATGATGGAAAGGCTCTGGGGCACATCGATGATCGGCGTCGGCGTTCGCAGCGCGTTCACCTGGTCGTTGTACAGATATTTGCCGACGACGACAATTTCTTCGAGTTGCTCTTGCGCTGCATGGCTGGGCAGGGGCGTTGCCCATGGCACAAGCAGGATGCCCAGCGCGATTCGCGTGGTTGCGTTCATTTCGTTGCTCCTGAAGGTTTGGTTTGGTTTGGTTTGGCGGGATGCTGGCCACGATTTCTGGTTGCGATGCCTGGCATGGTTCGTCCCGGCCGCGAATTTTGGCATACACGAATCTTGATGTAAACACGAATCGTTCTTGTTTATGATTTATTGTGCAGTTTCCTGTGCGGCTTGCTGCGCGATGAGCCAATTCGTGCCGGATGTGGTACTCTCTTTTCGTCATGGACCACGCCCGTCACGGGCTGCGTCCGTCATGGGCCACGGCGTCGGGCCGTTGCTGGCCCGCAAGGCGACAAGCGATGAAAGTCCTGAATTACCTCGCCATCGTGTTGCTGGTGGTGGTCGTCTTCTACGTGCTGATCGTCGGCGAGGCGCTGTTGCTGCCATTGGTGATCGCGATCGCGCTCTGGTATCTCATCAATACCCTGGCGGCGGCGCTTGGCAAGATCTCGCTAGGCCGTTTCGTCATTCCCAGGCCGGTTTGCCTGGGCCTGTCGATACTGACGTTTCTCGCCGGAATCTGGGCAGTCGTCAATTTTCTCAGTGCCTCCTTCGGCGGCGTCATGGAAATGGCGCCGGTCTATCAGGAAAACCTGATTCGCCGCATCGAGTCACTGTCGCTGCCATTCGTCGACCTTGGCGACATCCAGGGGGAGAATCTCCGCCGCCTGTTCATCGAATGGATCGACTTGCCGAGCATCGCCACCTCCCTGGCAGGCTCGGCTGCGGCAATTCTCGCGAACAGCGTTCTGATCCTCATCTACCTCGGTTTCCTGTTTCTCGAACAGGGCAAGTTCGGCGGCAAGATCAGCGCCTTGTTCGCCAACCCTGCCAAGGAAGAGGAAATCCGCGGCATTTTCGGGCGCATCCGCGACGACATCCAGAAATACATCACGATCAAGATGTTCACCAGTTCGCTTACCGGAGCGCTTAGTTTCGGACTGCTGCTCTCGATGGGGGTCGACTTCGCCGGCATCTGGGGACTGCTGATCTTCCTGCTCAATTTCATTCCGACGATCGGCTCGATCATTGCGACGATGTTTCCGGCGATGATCGCCCTCGCGCAGTCCGATGGCTACCTGCTGCCCCTGCTCGTGCTCGGCGGAATCGGCGCTCTCCAGATCATGATCGGCAATGTGCTCGAGCCCCGGCTGATGGGAAGCTCGTTCAACCTGAGCCCGATCATCATCCTGCTGAACCTGGCGCTGTGGAGCATGATCTGGGGAATTCCGGGGATGTTCCTCTGCGTTCCTTTCCTCATCATCTTCACGATCATCATGAGCCATTTCCCGCAGACCCGGATGATCGCGATCATGCTGTCGAGCGACGGCGACCTGCGCGTGCCGCTGGAAGAGACCCTCGATCCGTTCTCCTTCCGCAGCGGCGCGCGCGCGCAGATGCTCGGATCGAGCCAGGACGAGCGGCACGAGCAGAAAAAGGACGATTGAACGGAAAACGCCGCCCGGGCCACAAAGAACCAGCTCCCATGAAAACCTCGCTCATACGCCAGCGCTTTCTCGACTATTTCGCCGCGCGCGGCCACCAGGTCGTGCCGAGCAGCCCCCTCGTGCCTGGCAACGATCCAACCCTGCTCTTCACCAATGCCGGCATGGTGCAGTTCAAGGACGTCTTTCTCGGCCGCGAATCGAGGCCCTATCGCCGCGCCGTCACGTCGCAGCGCTGCCTGCGCGCCGGCGGCAAGCACAACGACCTGGAAAACGTCGGCTATACCGCGCGGCATCACACGTTTTTCGAGATGCTGGGGAATTTCGCCTTCGGCGAGTATTTCAAGCGCGAAGCGATCGGATTCGCCTGGGAGTTCCTCACCCAGGAACTTGGCCTGCCGGCAGAGCGGCTCTGGGTTACGGTGTTTCGCGACGATGACGAAGCCGCGAACATCTGGCTCGAGGAAATCGGCGTCAGCCCGGAGCGCTTCTCGCGAATGGGCGAACGAGACAATTTCTGGTCCATGGGCGATACCGGGCCTTGCGGGCCTTGCTCGGAAGTCTTCTACGACCACGGCCCGGAAGTCGCCGGCGGCCCGCCCGGATCGCCCGAGGAGGACGGCGACCGCTACATCGAGATATGGAATCTGGTCTTCATGCAGTTTGAACGCAAGAGCGACGGT
This sequence comes from Gammaproteobacteria bacterium, assembly GCA_007571115.1. Taxonomy (GTDB): domain Bacteria; phylum Pseudomonadota; class Gammaproteobacteria; order Pseudomonadales; family Pseudohongiellaceae; genus UBA9145. Next base: position 5,620 of record RKSA01000102.1, on the reverse strand, counting down.
TCGCTGGTTCCGCTGCCGCGGCCCTCGGTCGATACCGGCGCCGGGCTCGAGCGAATCGCCGCAGTCCTGCAGGGAGTGCATGGCAACTACGAGATCGACCTGTTCCAGTCGCTGCTGCGCGACATTCAGAAAATCACCGGCTGCGCCGCGCTCGACGACGCTTCGATGCGAGTCATCGCCGACCATATCCGCTCCTGCGCCTTCCTCGTCGCCGATGGCGTGCTGCCTGGCAACGAGGGCCGGGGCTACGTGCTGCGGCGAATCATCCGCCGCGCCGTTCGCCACGGTCACCGGCTCGGAGTCAAGCGGCCGTTCTTCCACGAGCTTGCCGCCTCCCTCGCCAGGGTGATGGGCGATGCCTACCCCGAACTGATCGAGCAGCAGCCGCGAATCAAGGCGGCCTTGCTCGAAGAGGAGCGGCAGTTCGCGCGAACCCTGGAAAACGGCATGGCGATGCTGGAAAAAGCCATCGCCTGGCTCGACGGCACGATGATCTCCGGGGACACGGTGTTCCGCCTCTACGACACCTATGGCTTTCCCGTCGATCTGACCGCCGACATCGCCCGGGAGCGCGGCCTAGCGATCGACGTTGCAGGCTTCGATGCGGCGATGGAAGCGCAACGCCGACAAGCCCGGGGCGCGAGCAATTTCAGCGCGAGCGAACTGCTCGGAATCGAGCCTGGCGAGGCCACCGAGTTCATCGGCTACGAGCATCTTTCGGCAAGCGCGAAGGTGCTGGCAATCTTCACCGAAGGCGGTCAGCGGCAGGTCGAGGAACTTGCCGAAGGCGAGGAGGCTCGCATCCTGCTCGATGTCAGCCCTTTCTATGGCGAGTCGGGAGGCCAGGTCGGCGATAGCGGAACGCTCGAAAACGGCGCCATGCGCTTCCTCGTCAGCGACACGCAAAAGCACGGCGAGGCGCTCGTGCATATCGGCCGCTTGCAGCAAGGGGCATTGCGGGCCGGCGAGCGAGTGGAAGCGCGAGTCGACGCTGCCGAGCGCAGCGCGATCACCTCGAACCATTCGGCGACGCACCTGATGAACGCCGCCCTGCGCAAGGTGCTCGGCGATCACGTCAGCCAGCAGGGCTCCCGGGTCGACCAGAACCGGCTGCGCTTCGATTTTTCCCATCCAGCCCCCGTCGAAACCGGCCAGGTGTGCGCCATCGAGCAGCAAGTGAACAGCGAGATCCTGCGCAATTCGCCGGTCAGCAAGGAAGTCATGCCGATCGCCGAGGCGCGACAGCGTGGCGCACTGGCGATGTTCGGCGAAAAATACGGCGAGCAGGTGCGGGTCGTCAGCATGGGAGGAGAATATTCGGTCGAATTCTGCGGTGGCTGCCACGTCGGGCGCACCGGCGACATCGGCCTGTTCCGGGTCGTCAGCGAGTCGGGAGTCTCGGCGGGAGTGCGCCGCATCGAGGCGGTGACGGGAAGCACGGCGCTGGAATTCGTCCACGAGCAGGAGCGGACCTTGCGCGAAGCCTGCCAGGCGCTGCAAGCGAGCCCGGTCGAACTCGTCGAGCGAGTCGGCCAGTTGTCCAAGGCCAACCGGATGCTGGAAAAGCAGCTCGAGCAGCTCAAGGCCAGGCTCGCCACCGGAGGAGGCGGCGATCTCGCCGAGCGCGCCCGGCAAGTCGCTGGAATCCAGGTGCTTGCCACCGAGGTCGACGGGCTCGATTCCCGCGCCATGCGCGAGGCCGTCGACCAGCTCAAGAACCGCCTTGGCGAGGCGGTCATCGTGCTTGCGAGCAAGGCCGATGGCAAGGTCAGCCTCGTTGCCGGAGTCAGCAAGGAGCTGAGCGAGCGGCTCAAGGCCGGCGAACTCGCCAACATGGTCGCTGGTCAGCTCGGCGGCAAGGGCGGCGGCCGCGCCGACATGGCCATGGCTGGCGGGCGCGATGCGAAGGCCCTTCCCGGCGCCCTGGCAAGCGTCACTCCCTGGGTCGAGGAACGGCTTGCGGAATCGCGCTGATGTCGCTCATCGTGCAGAAATATGGCGGCACTTCGGTCGCTTCGGTTGCCCATATCGAATCGGTGGCGGACAAGGTGGCGCGCTTTCGCGCCAGGGGCCACGACATCGTCGTCGTCGTTTCGGCGATGGCCGGCGAGACCAACCGCCTGGCAGCGCTCGCCCATGAAGTCATGGCGCAGCCGACTCCGAGGGAAATGGACGTCCTGCTTGCTGCCGGCGAGCAGGTGACGATCGCCTTGCTTTGCATGGCGCTCGAGCGTCGCGGCCACGGTGCGCGCTCGTTTACCGGAGGGCAGATCCGCATCCTCACTGACGATAGCCATACCCGGGCGCGAATCCGCGAAGTCGATTGCTCCCGGGTCCGCGACCAGCTCGGCCAGGGCAATGTCGTCGTCGTCGCGGGGTTCCAGGGAGTCACCGAGCAAGGCAGCATCACCACCTTGGGCCGGGGCGGCTCGGATACCACTGCGGTGGCTCTCGCTGCGGCCCTTGCGGCCGACGAATGCCAGATCTACACCGATGTGAAAGGCGTCTACACCACCGATCCGCGAATCGTCGATGGCGCCAGGCTGTTGCATCACGTCACCTTCGAGGAAATGCTCGAGCTCGCCAGCCTCGGCGCCAAGGTCTTGCAGATCAGGGCAGTCGAGTTCGCCGGCAAGTACAAAGTCCCCTTGCGGGTGCTTTCGACTTTCGAGGAAGGCCCTGGAACCCTCATCACCCTGGAGGAGCAAGAAATGGAAAAGCCGACCATCGCTGGAGTCGCTTTCGAGCGCAACGAGGCGAAGCTGACCGTCAAGGGAGTTCCCGACCAGCCCGGAATCGCCTACAAGGTGATCGGCCCGGTCAGCGAGCAGGGAATCGAGGTCGACGTGATCGTGCAGAACGCCGCGGCCGATGGCAGCAACGACATCAGTTTCACGGTCAAGCGCGACGACGCCGAGCGCAGCTTGCGCATCCTCGAGCAAGTCGCGCCTTCGCTGCCGGCCCAGTCGGTGCATCTCGACACGAAGATCGCCAAGGTCTCGCTCGTTGGAGTCGGCATGCGCTCCCACGCCGGAATCGCCAGCCGGATGTTCCAGGCGCTGGCCAGGGAGAACATCAACATCCAGATCATCACGACTTCCGAAATCAAGATTTCGGTGGTGATCGAGGAGAAGTACATGGAACTTGCGGTGCGCTCCCTGCACGGCGCGTTTGACCTGCAAAACCACGAAAACGGCCAGTAGCGCCATCGCCCCGCGAGCATTTTGCGCTGGGGTTTGCATTCGGGGGAAGGAGCCAAGTACTATGGCCCCGTGACCGTGGAGTCGGCAGGGAAATCAGGGATTCGCGAAGGAGCGCCCGATTGGAGCATGTGCAATGCTGATATTGACACGCCGAACCGGTGAGACGCTGACGATTGGCGATGACGTGACCGTCACGGTGCTCGGAGTCAAGGGTAACCAGGTGCGGATCGGCGTCGACGCGCCGCGGGAAATCCCGGTGCATCGCGAGGAAATCTATCAGCGCATCCAGCGCGAGCAGGCGCGCAAGGACGATTCCTCTGCAGAACGGTGAGTGGCTCGGCGAAACTGCCAGTCCATTCGTTTTCCTGCGGTGTTCGCCGCTTGCTGATCGCCTATTGGAGTTGTCGATGACGAAATGCATGTTGGAGGCCCGGTCGCTCAGCGTCGTTCGCTCGGGCCAGCAAGTGCTGAGCGATGTGTCGTTCAGCATCGCGCCAGGCGAGGTCCATGCCCTGCTTGGCGGCAACGGCGCCGGGAAGTCGACCACCTTGCTGACCTTTCTCGGCTTCCTCGCGCCGGCTTCGGGCTCTGTCCACGTGCGAGGCCGCGAAGTACACGAAAACATCAGCGATGCGCGGCGGGTGATCGCCTACCTGCCAGAAGCCGCGACCTTGTACGGACACCTCAACGCCTACGAGAACCTGCGCTATTTCCTGTCGCTCGCCGGGGCGAGCCCCGACCTCGAAGCTCTCGATGCGGCGCTTGATCGCGTCGCTTTGCAAGGCGAGGCTCGCGAAAGAGTCATGCAGACGTATTCGAAAGGCATGAGGCAGAAGGTGGCGATCGCCTTGGCAATCCTCAGGGATGCGCCGGTCCTGCTGCTCGACGAGCCGACATCGGGGCTCGACCCGATGGCGATCGACGAGTTCAACCGGCTCGTTCGCGACCTCGCCGGGGCAGGCCGGACGATCCTGCTCGTCACCCACGACGTGTATGGCGCCTGCCACGTCGCCGACCGCATCGACCTGTTGCACAATGGCGAACTCGTCGGCGCCTTTGATCGCCCTCCCGAATTGCAGCGCATCGACACCGAAGCGGTTCACGCCGCTTTCGCCTGCCGCGCCTCGGCATCATGAAAACGACATGAACACGGCATTGACAATAGCGGCGGAGGAATTTCGGCTGTGGCTCAGGTCGAACCTCGCACTCGGCACCTTGCTCCTGTTTGCCTTGCTGCTGATCACGACCAGCGTCGTCACCGGCCTGCGCATGAGCGACGAGCAGCGGCAACGCGCCGCCCAGCAAGCTAGCGCAGAAGGATATTTCCTTTCCCAGCCTGATCGTCATCCCCATCGCATGGTGCATTACGGGCATTACGTGTTCCGCGTTCCGCCGCCGCTGTCGGTGTTCGATCCGGGAGTCGATTCGGTCACCGGCCAGTCGATTTTCCTCGAAGGCCACAAGCAGAACACCGCGATGTTTGCCGATTCGCGAGCCAGCGCCAATCTCGGCGGTTTCGAAGCGCTGACGACGGCCTTGGTCTACCAGTTGTTCGCGCCACTGCTGCTGATCGCGATCGGCCATGGCCTCGTCATTCGCGAACGCGAAGCGAACACCCTCGCGCCATTGCTCGCCCAGGGAGTCACCGGCGGACATCTGTACGCAGGCAAATGGCTCGCCTTGTCGGGAGTCGCCCTAGCCTTCCTGCTGCCCCTGGCCGCCCAGTCGAGCGTCGCGATCACGCGGGGAGCAGCGCCACTTGCAGCGGTCGGCGTCATCGGCCTGCATGCCTTGTACCTGCTCGTCTGGTGCGGGCTGGTATTGCTCGTCTCGAGCGCGGTCCGGTCTCGCGGTCTCGCGCTGGGAATTCTCGCGCTTTGCTGGCTCGGCGCAGCCTTGATCGTGCCGCGGCTCGCCGTGGAATCGGCGAGCAGCGCCTTGCCCGCGCCAGGCAAGCTCGAATCCGACTTGCGCATGCAAGCCGATTTGCGCGTCGTCGGTGACGGGCACAATGCCGGCGATCCGGCCTTCGCCTTGCTGCGGGAGAACCTGCTCGCGCAATACGGCGTCGAACGCGTCGAGGAGCTGCCGATGAATTTCCGCGGCATCGTCGCCGAGTCTGCCGAGGCCGCCCTGACCGAAGTGATGAACGACTACGCCGAGCAACGCATGGAGCTCGAGGCGCGGCAGGCGCGTCATGCCGGGAACTTTGGCTGGCTGTCGCCGGTGGTGGCGGTCTCGGCTGCCTCGCGAGCCCTGTCGGGAACCGATCTGGCGACCCATCACCGCTTTCTTCGCGAGGCCGAGGCGATCCGCTTCGGCTTCGTGCAGGGCCTCAATCGTGCACATGTCGAGAAACTCGACTATGGCGACGACATCAACCGGAATGTCGATGCCGAATCCGGCAGGCGCGCTCG
>RKSA01000212.1 GCA_007571115.1 Gammaproteobacteria bacterium | reverse complement strand
TTCGAGCGGATCTGCGAGAATCTGGGCAATCGCGGCTGCCTGCAAGGCGACTCGCGGATCGTCCTCGAAAAGCCCATCGGCAACGACCTGGAAAGCTGTCGCGAGGTCAATCGAATCGTCGGCGAACACTTCGCCGAACACGACATCTACCGGATCGATCACTACCTTGGCAAGGAAACCGTGCAGAACCTGCTCGTGCTTCGCTTCGCCAACCGCTTCATCAGCACGCAATGGGACCAGGGCTGCATCGATCACGTGCAGATCACCGTGGCCGAGGATGTCGGCCTCGAGGGCCGCGTCTATTACGATCAGTTCGGTCAGTTGCGCGACATGGTGCAAAGCCATCTGCTGCAACTGCTTTGCCTGATCGCCATGGAGCCTCCGAACTCGATGACGGCCGAAGACATCCGCAACGAGAAGATCAAGATTCTGCGGGCCTTGCGCCCGATCGACAACAGCAATGTCGCAACCCATGCGGTGCGCGGTCGCTATGGCGCCGGCTGGCATCGCGGACAGCCCGCCCCAGGCTATCTCGACGAGCCCGGAATCGTGAAGCAGGGCAACAACACCGAGACCTTCGTCGCGATCAAGGCCTTCATCGACAACTGGCGCTGGGCCGGAGTGCCGTTCTATCTGCGCACGGGCAAACGCATGCCAGGCAAGCTCACCGAAGTCGTCATTTGCTACAAGAGCCTGCCGCACAACATCTTCTCCTCGGGGCAGGACATTCCGAACCGGCTCGTGATCCGCTTGCAGCCGAACGAGGGAATCGAGCTGCAAATGGTCTCGAAGCTGCACAGCCTGAAGGAGAAAATGGCGCTGCTGCGGCAGAACCTCGATCTCGACTTCCTTGGTTCCTCGGGGATGCAACGCGTTCCCGACGCCTACGAGCGCCTGCTGCTCGATGTGCTCATGGGCGACCAGTCTCTGTTTGTTGGCCGCGAGGAAGTCGAACTCTCCTGGCGCTGGTGCGATTCGCTGATTTCTGCCTGGGATCAGCAGGTGATCGAACTGAAAACCTATGCGGCGGGCTCCTGGGGCCCGGGCAAGAGTGAAATGCTCATCGAAAGAGATGGCAGAAGCTGGCATGAGTGAACTTCGGGAGCGCCACTTCGCGACTCGCCAGGAGCTCGACGAGGCGCTTGGCAGCAAGCTTGCCGGGATCGTTGCCGAAGCGGTCGCCGAGCGAGGCGAAGCGAGCCTCGTGGTGTCCGGCGGCTCGACTCCGCGCGGGCTGTTCCAGCGGCTTGCGGCGATGGAGCTGCCGTGGAGCAAGGTCACGGTCTTGCTGGCCGACGAGCGCTGGCTCGACCGAACCCATGCCGACAGCAACGAAAAGCTGATCCGCGAGCAGTTGCTCGTCAAGCGCGCGAGCGCGGCGAGGCTGATTCCTCTGAAGACCCGGCACGGCGACGCGAGCGATGCCGTTGCCGAGCTTGACCGCAAGCTGGCGGCGTTCGGGCCTTTCGACCTGGTGCTGCTCGGCATGGGCGCGGACGGGCATTTTGCCTCGCTGTTTCCCGGAACAGCGGAGCTTGCCCAAGGCCTCGACTTGCAGTCGGGCCGCCAATGCATCGCCATGACTCCCGCCACCGCGCCTTGGCCACGCCTGAGCATGACCTTGCCGAGGCTGTTGCATAGCAAGCGCGTCATCTTGCACATCACTGGCGCCGAAAAGCGCTCGGTGCTTGAGCAAGCCAAACGGGGCGAGGCGGCCGAAGCGCTTCCCGTGTCGGCCTTGTTGCAGCAGGATGCCGTTCCCTTGACGGTCTATTGGGCGCCATGAACAGCATGTTCGACGATGCACCGCTGCTGGCGCTGGTTCAGCAGGACGACGTGGAGGCGGCGGTTCGCACTGCCGAGGCGCTGCTGGCTGGAGGAATCAGCGCCATCGAGGTTCTCTTGCGCACCGATGGCGCTCTCGACTGCTTGCGCGAAATCTCGAAGGAAGTGCCGAAAGCCGTCGTTGGCGCCGGCACGGTGCTTTCGGCAGCGCAAGCGGAGCAGGCGCTCGACTGCGGCGCCAGCTTCATCGTCTCTCCCGGAATCGACGAGGGCGTTATCGAGGTTGCGCGATCGGCCGGTGCCCCGGTCTATCCCGGAGTCTGCACCGCGACCGAATTGCAACGCGCGCACAATTTCGGCTTGGGGACGGTCAAGTTCTTTCCCGCCACAGTCGCTGGCGGAGTTCCTGCGATCAAGGCCCTTTCCAGCGTCTTCCGCGCGATGCGCTTCATTCCCACCGGGGGGGTATCGATCGCGAATCTCGCAGATTTTCTCTCGCTTCCGGCTGTTTTGGCCTGCGGCGGAAGCTGGCTGACGCCGAAGGAGCTTATCGAGAAGCGTGATTTCCAGGGAATTTCCGCCTTGGCCGAACAGGCGCTTGCGGTGGCGGCAAAAGCCGTCGCGAACCGGTAGCGGGAAGGCGTTCGGGCCGCGCATGGAAAAATTCTCCCTCAGCGAAACCGCGCAATGGCCGCGCCTGCGAGAGCTTGCCGCAGAGATTCGCGCAACGAGTGGCAGCGACTTGCTCGATTCGCGCCGTGCCGCACGCTATCGGCTCGAAGAATGCGGCATCTATCTCGACTATTCGCGCAACCTGCTCAGCGATGCAGCACTCGATGCCCTGCTCGAACTCGCCGGGCAATCGCCGCTTGCCGCGCATCGCGACGCGATGTTTCAAGGCGCCGCGATCAACAATACCGAGCAGCGCCCGGCCCTGCACGCCGCCTTGCGCGCGAACCCCGCACAGCTTGTTGCCGACGGTCTTGGAGATTTTGCTGCGAGCCTTAAGTTCCAGCAGCGCGACATCCGCGCAATCAGCGAGCGGATTCGTGCTGGCGCCTGGCTTGGTGCAACGGGCAAGCCGGTTCGCGACGTCATCAATCTCGGCATTGGCGGCTCGGATCTCGGGCCAAAACTCGCCTGCGAGGCGCTCAAGGAATTCGCCCACGAGACGATCCGCTGCCACTTTCTCGCCAATGTCGATGGCGAGCCGCTTGTCTCGACCTTGCGTGAACTCGACCCGGCAAGGACCCTGGTGATCGTCGCGAGCAAGTCCTTCACCACCCAGGAGACCTTGCTCAATGCCAACACCGTGGCGCAATGGTTCCGCGAGCGGCTCGAGCTCGCCAACCCCTTTGCCTCGCCGCATTTCATCGGCATCACTGCGGCTCCGGACAAGGCCTTGCGATCCGGCATCGCCCGGGAGCGGCTCGTCGAGTTCGACGAATCGATCGGCGGCCGCTACTCGCTATGGTCGGCGATCGGCCTGCCCATCGCGGTCAGCACGGGCTACGCGAATTTTGCCCGCCTGCTCGCCGGCGCCCACGCCATGGACGAGCATTTCCGCCGTGCGCCATTCGCGAGCAACATGCCCGTGATCCTCGCGCTGCTCGGAATCTGGCAGCGCAACTTGCTCGGCGCTGAAAGCCATGCGGTGATTCCCTATTGCGAGCGCCTCGGGAATTTGCCGGGCTACTTGCAGCAGCTCGATATGGAAAGCAACGGCAAGTCGGTGACGTTGGCCGGCGAGCCCGTTCGCCATTCCACCAGCCCCATCGTCTGGGGAACGACGGGAACAAACGGCCAGCACAGTTTCTTCCAGTTGCTGCATCAGGGAACGAACCGGGTTCCTGTCGATTTCATCGGGGTCGCAGAAGACTCGCTCAGCGCTGCCGAACACCATCGCGCCTTGCTCGCGAACATGATCGCCCAGTCCGCAGCGCTCATGCGCGGCAGCTTTTCGGCGCAACTTTCCGCCTGGCGCCATTATCCCGGCAATCGCTCGTCGAACGTCCTGCTGCTCGAGCGGCTGACTCCGGAAACCCTCGGCGCCTTGCTCGCCTTGTACGAGCACAAGACCTTCGTCCAGGGCTGCCTGTGGAACATCAATTCCTTCGATCAATGGGGAGTCGAGCTCGGCAAGCAGCTCGCCAGCGAGTTGCTCGAAGGGCAAGGCGAGGCGAGCAACCTCGATCCAGGCGCCAGCCTGTTGCTCGAATGGCTTCGCTGGTGAATCGATATTGGGATGCACGTGGCTTGCAGGCCAAGCGGACCTGTTTCGCTCTGGGCGCAAGCTTCAGCTCGACTGGCCTGGGGTGATTTGCAAAACCTGGTTGATTCTCAGCAGGTCGCTGCGCAGCCCGTTTTGCCGCTTGATCCGGGCGACGCTGGTGCCATAGCGTTGCGCGAGGCGCCACAGCGAATCGCCGCGACGGACCTTGTAGGAGATTTGCCTGGCGAGCAAGCTGCCTGCGGTCGCGGGGATCTGCAAGCGCTGGCCGACCGTGATCAGGTCGCCCGAAAGCCCGTTCGCCGCGCGCAATCGCGCCAGCGGGACTCCCATGCTCCGCGCAATCTGCGAAAGCGTGTCGCCGCGTCGTACGCGATATTCCCGGGGTGCGCCGGAGGAACGGGTCAGATGCGCCACGTAATTAACGTAGGCAGCCTCGAATACCGCGACATGATAATGCGGCGGATACCGCTCCCGGGTCACGTCGAGCACGCCCGACGATTCGAGCGACAGCAGCACGCGTTCGAGCCACGAGCGGCACCTGCCCCGGGGAGGGATTCGCAGATCGACCGCCATGCCGGCGGGATGCACCGAATTTGTCGAGGCGTTCGGCGGCTGCCGGTTCTGCGGCCGCAATAGCGAAGTGACGATCAGCTTCTCGCCACAGGCCGCGCGGTATTGCGCACTGAGCCGATCAAGCAGCAGCTTGATCCCAGGGCGCGCGTAGGGATGGGAAACATCGTGCAAGACCATGTTGCGATTTTCCGCAACGCGCAGCAGCTCGCCGTTTTCCAGCAGAGCATTGATCTGCCGGGGGGCTCTGACGAAGGTCAGGCCCTCCTCGAGGGCGAGCCGGTACTGGCGCTCCATCGAGGCGCCCGA
>RKSA01000019.1 GCA_007571115.1 Gammaproteobacteria bacterium | reverse complement strand
GCAAGATCATCGATCAAGTACATCGGCTGACGCTCGCGGGACTCGAAAAAAAGCTCTCCCTGGGCGACTTTCAAGGCCGAAACGACGAGTTTCTGCTGCCCCCTGGAGAGCAAGTCGATCGCCCGGTCGGTTCCCGACTTGACGAGCAGGTCAGCGCGATGGGGGCCATACCGGGTCACTCCGAGGATCCTGTCGGTTTCCCGGCTTTGCGCAAGCAGCTCGCGAAGTTCGTGCCCGTGCTTCCAGCCGGCAAACCACTGCAATGTAATCTTCTCGCCGAGCTCTTCGTTGAGAAAGCGAAGCGCTTTGGCAAAGGCCCGCTGCAGCCGGTCGAAGTATTGCTGCCGCGACTCGGTCACTTGCATCGCACCAGCGACGAATTCCTCTTCCCATATCGCGAGCTGGCCGTCTTGGCCTTCCCGGGGCTGCTTGAGCAAGGCGTTTCGATGCACGAGGGCCTTGCGAGTTCGTCGCCAGGCCGCGAGAAAGGAGTGTTCCACGTGGAACACTCCCCAGTCGAGGAAGCGGCGCCGCAGCCGGGGGCCCTCGCTCAGTAGCGCAAACGCCGTATCGTCGAGCAATTGCACGGGCATTTCGCGGGCCACCTTTTCCCAGCCGCGCAAGGCGGTTCCGTCCAGTTTGAGTTGCTGCTCTCCCTTGCGCGTTTTGCGCAAGCCGCACTTGGCGCCTGCGTCGAGTTCGGCGAACACGACCATTTCGTCATCGTCGATGCGAATCACCGGCTTGACGCTATTGGCGCGAAACGACTTGCCAGTGGCAAGATAGTGGATTGCTTCGAGAAAACTCGTCTTCCCCGAAGCGTTCGGGCCAACCAGAATGTTCAGCGCCGGGTGCGGAGCAACAGAACAGTGCCTGATGTTTCGAAACGAGGTGATTTGGAGCTGGGTCAGCCCGCCCATGGAAGCGCTCGCCGGTGCTGGCTACAGGCGCGAAGGGCTAACGACAAACGACGCTCCATGGTTCTCGTCAGATTCAGGCTCGAGCAACACGGCGCTATTCGGGTCGGATAACTCGATTTTCACCTTTTCGGTTCTGATCGCGGAGAACACATCGATCAGATAGTTGACATTGAAGCCGACCTCAAGGGGTTTTCCGTCGTATTCGACCGATACAGACTCTTCGGAAAATTCCTGATCGGGATTTCGCGCCACAACCTTGAACTCGTTGTCACCGAGATGGAAGCTTGCGATCTGAAATTTCTCGCTGAACAGGATCAAAGCCCGCTGGCACGCGTGCAGCAAGTCTTCGCGGTTCCCGGTGAGCACATTGGGAGAATTGCGCGGAATTACCCGCTCGTAATCGGCATAGCGGCTGTTGACGAGCTTGGAAACCAGCGTGCAGCTTTCCATTTGCGCGCGAAAATGGTTGGCGCCACCGGTGATCGTGACCGGTTCATCAGGCTCTTGCAGCAGGCGAGCCAACTCGAGGGCGCTTCTCCTCGGCAGGATCATGCGCTGCTTTTCCTCGACATTGCTCGGAACGTCCAGGGCCCGCACCGCGAGCCGGTGGCCGTCGGTGGCAACGGTGCGCAAGCTGCCGGAATCAACCTCGATCAGCATTCCGTTGAGATAGGGGCGGAAATCGTTCTGCGCCATGGCGAAACCCGTGCTTTTCAGCAGTTCCTCCAACTGCCCCTGGGTGACCGTCAAGGCGATGTCATCGATCTCGCTTTCGGTTTTGGGGAAATCCTCGGCGGGCAGGGTCGCCAGCGTGAACCTGCTGCGCCCCGACTGCACCAGCAGTTTTGCGTCTTGCAAGGAAAGCTGGATCTTCGCCTCGTCCGGCAAGGAACGGCAAATATCGGACAACTTCCGCGCTGACGTGGTGATTCGCCCCTCGAGCTCGACATCGGGAACGTCGACGCTCGCTGAAAGCTCGAGCTCCTGATTGCTACTCGTCAGAACGAGGCGATTGCCTTGCAGCTCCAACAATATGTTCGACAGCACTGGCAGCGTGCTGCGCCGCTCGACGACGGCGCTGACGAGTTGCAGCGGTTTGATGAGCGCGTTTCGCGCAATTTCGAATTGCATGACGATGATTCCTGGATTCGTGCCGGCCCCGGTGGATTGTAGCGGCTTTGGCGGGTCGCCCACACAGGCAGGCCGGTCGGTTCAGTTGGTAAGTGCCCGCAGCAGGTTATTGTAATCGTCTTCGATGGATTTTGTGCGGCGCCGCAAGTCGGCGACCTTTTTGCACGCATGGATCACGGTGGTATGGTCCCTGCCGCCGAAAGCCTCGCCGATTTCGGGAAGGCTAAGGCTGGTCAGCTCCCGGGTCAAGGTCATCGCGACCTGTCGCGGCCTCGTGATTGATTGGCTTCTGCGCCTGGAAAGCATGTCGCGCATCTTGATCTTGTAGTAGTCGGCGACGGTTCGCTGAATGTTGTCGACGCTGATCATCTTGTCCTGTTGGGCAAAAAGATCCCACAAAGCCTCTTTCACCAGGCCGATATCGACTTCCCTGCCGCGGAATTGCGCGAAGGCATTGACCTTCTTGATCGCGCCTTCGAGTTCGCGGCCGCTGCCAAGAACTTTCTGGCCGATGAAGACTGCGGCATCGTCGGGGAGTTCGAGGGCGATTTCCTCCGCCTTTTTCATCAGGATGGCGATTCGCGTTTCCAGCTCGGGGGGTTCGACACATACCGAAAGTCCCCAGCCGAGCCGCGATTTCAGTCGCGGCTCAACCCCCTCGATGGCCTTGTGGTAGCGGTCGCTGGTCATGACGATTTGTTGCCCGCCATCTACCAGGTTATTGAAAGTATGAAAGAATTCTTCCTGAGAGCGCTCCTTGCGAGAGAGGAAGTGGACATCGTCGAGCAGCAGCGCGTCGACCGTGCGATAGCAGCGCTTGAACTCGTCCATCGCCTGGTAGCGCAGTGCCTGGATCATCGAGCTGACGAACTTCTCGGTCTCGACGAACATCACCCTGGCGTTGGGGTTGCGTTCGAGCATCAAATTGCCGACCGCGTGCATGAGGTGGGTCTTGCCAAGCCCGACCCCACCATAGATGAAGAGCGGGTTGTAGGCGCGGCCCGGGCTCTCGGCGACCTGCAGGGCCGCAGCCTGGGCCAATTGGTTCGATTGACCTATGACGAAATTCGAGAAGGTGTTGGCCTTGTTCACTTCGCCTTCGGGAACGAGCTTGACCGTTGGCGGCGCCCGGTCGGCAGCCTGCGGCGGACGCGCAGCGCCGTTCGAGCCAACGTATCGGGGGGGGTGCGCCGGCGCGGTGATGTTGGCGGAACCGGGCGATTCAGGGCAGGCCCTGCGCCGGTACGATGCGGGGCTGACGGAAGTCGCGACCTCGAGCTCGATGTCTTCGACCTCTGGGTCGAGCTCGGCCATCAGCTCGCGAATCCTCTGCATGAAGCGGCAACTGACCCAGTCGAAGATGAAGCGGTTTGGCGCTCGCACCCACAACTGCTTGCCATCGGATTCGAGTTCGGCGGTGAGCGGGCGAATCCATGTGTTGAACTGCCCTTGGGAAATTTCTGCCTGCAATGCCTGGGCGCATTTTTGCCAAATCGCTGTGGTCATTTTCCTGTCGCCACTCCCTGTCACTGCTGTCACTGCTGTCACTGCTCTCTCTGTCACTGCTCCCTGTCGCTGTTCGCAGTGTCAATTTATTGGCAATTCTAGCGACAAGCGGAAAACGATTCCAAATTTTTCCCGAAATTTCTGCCCCTGCCGTACTGTCGAAAATTTTCCCATTCATTCAATGCATTACAATTGCATCATTGGGAAGCTTGGGAAGAAAGCTCGATAATTTTTTTCTCGGTGCCGTGCTCCGTTGCTGCGCTTCCTGTGGAAAACCTGTTGCCAGTCTGACGATGCTTCGCTACAGCCCCGAAAGCGCTGCGATCATCGCCGGCGCCTTCCCGCCTCCGCCCAGAGACGCTACGCAGCTCACCCGGGCATTGTCTCACGACAAGAGCAGCCCCTGAAACAGCACAAGGCGCCGCGCGGAGGAGCGCCTGTGAGCGTCAGCATTTTCCAATGCCGAAGCGAGTCTGAACGGGTGGCCTGCCTGAACTTTGGTCTGGATGTCTCAAGGTGCGTTGTCGGGCGATAATGCTTTGGTGCTGTCAGCAGGTCAGGCGCTTGCTGCGCCTGGACCGTTTTGGGGGGTCGGCGGCGTTGGGGCGGGTCAAGGACGCGCTATAGCAGCTCGATCTGCTTTGGGCGGCGCGGTCTGTCGAGGCCGGGCAGGAGGTCGGCTAGCATCTTGGCGGGGACGTTGCCCAGCTCTTTTGGCTCCAGCTTGTGCAGCCCTCCGCCGTAGACGCGTCCTTCGCCCAGCATCTCCTGCGGGCATATCGTGTTCAGGTGCTCCCACATTTTCCGTTTCAATTCCGGCCTGTCGCGCAAGGCGCGAGCGACGGGGCCATGTGGGTACAGCATCAGGTAGACATTCGCCGCAGTGGCTTGCGAGTTGTTCAGGATAAAGCGGAAGGGGCGCCCGCTTTTGCTGTCACCGCGCCCCAGGTATGTGCAGACGTATGGCGCTGGCGGGCGCGATTCCTGCCTATACCACGGTGCCCGGTGGCTGCAAACATAGCGCTTTGCGATGCCCGCTTGCCTGCCAGCTTCGAGGTACTCCCACAGACTCGGCCGATTTTCCCTAATTTCCTCTTCTGTCCATGGCGGGTCAAGCAGATACAGTTGTTGATCAAGCAAGGGGTTGCCATTCCGGTCTCCCTCGATTGCGTCCTCTTTCAAGTGACGCGGGCTCGGAAGAATGGGCTTGAAGGCTTCCTGGGGCAAGCCACGCTCCTTGATCTCGTCTGCCGATAGAATGAAAAACTTGTTGTTGCCCGTGGCCAAGCCTCGCTTGATCTGGAAAAAGTCTCCCAGCACTGGCACATCGGCGGCTGGTGAATCTT
>RKSA01000020.1 GCA_007571115.1 Gammaproteobacteria bacterium | reverse complement strand
CGAGGGCCAGGCTGTTGCCCGGGTCGAAAACGTAATCTCCAGATTCGCTTCCGGAGCTTTCTTTTGCCCGCCATCTCGGCGCCGAAGCTCCGCTGCCAAGCTGGACAATGAAACCCTGGCCAAGCAGGTTTGACTGCGGAATCGGAAACAGGCTGCTTTCGTGCAAGAAAGCGAGGAAGACTTTGGAGCCGGCGTCATTGTCCGAGTAAAAGTCCCAAAGCTGGTAGCCGCTCCCGGCGCCGGACAAGTCAATTTCTGTCGAGATGCCAAATCCGTCAAGTACAAACCCGGTTTTGACGCCGTAACCCCATTCCCTCGTCGCTGCTAGCACGATGGTCGACAGAAAGGCGTCGTCGACGCTGGCCGTCTCGTCGTCGACGACGCGAACGGTCAGCGCGGCGGTTCGGCTACCGTATCCCTGGTCCGCGCTCGCGCTCGTGTGGGTGACGGTCACTTCGCGCTGGTTGTTCGGGTTCTGGATGTCGTCGTCGACTGCGGTGATCGTGACGGCCTGGGCGGTGTTCCAGTTGGCGGCCGTGAAGTTGAGCGATGTCGGCGAGACGGTGGCAGCGCCCGTATCGGACAACGCGAGCGAGACGGTAACGCTGGCGCTTGGTGCCTCGGAGAGGTTGACGTTCCAGCTTGCCGAGGTGTTTTTACCGGAAGTGGCGGGGTGGTTCTCGAATATCGTTCGGCTCGTCGCCGAAAGCACGATGCTCTTGCCCGATTCCTCGTCGCTCTGGGCCTGGGCCGCGAATGCGGGAAACAGCGCCAGCGTCAGCGCGAGCCATGCGCGGGGCAGGCCGGAGCAAAACGCGTTCGCCAGCTTGAGATCGTTCAGAAATTCGCCAATCGACTTGTTCATTTCGTTGCTCTCCTTTTCGCTCCTCGTCTCCGCGTCTCTGCATCGCTGCGTCATTTCGGCACTGCCTTGCGTTCGCGGATCGCTGCTGGTCTTGCAAGCGGCTGGGCGAGCATACCACTTTTACGCAACTCGAATACAACAAAATATGTCTTTTTTGCGACTGGCAAGCCCAGGGTGCCCGAGTCGGGTGCAAGGGCTGCCTCGCTTGCTGCTACCATAGACGGTTTGGGCGGCGAGCCGCGAGGCCGCGAGATCGCAAGGAGCTTCCATGGAGCGCGAGTTCAGCCTCGAGGCGGCGTTTGCCCCTTCCGGCGACCAGCCCGAGGCGATACGGCAGCTCGTCGAAGGTCTCGGCGACGGCTTGCACGCCCAGACGCTGCTGGGGGTGACGGGTTCGGGCAAGACCTTTACCGTTGCCAATGTCATCAAGCAGGTGCAGCGGCCCGCCCTGGTGATGGCGCCGAACAAGACCCTGGCGGCGCAGCTTTATGGCGAGTTCCGCGAGTTCTTTCCCAATAATGCCGTCGAGTACTTCGTTTCCTACTACGACTACTACCAGCCCGAGGCCTATGTGCCTTCCTCGGACCTCTACATCGAAAAGGACGCCTCGATCAACGAGCACATCGAGCAGATGCGCCTTTCGGCGACCAAGGCGCTGATGGAGCGCCCTGACGTGATCGTCGTCGCGACGGTGTCGGCGATCTACGGCCTGGGCGATCCGAATTCGTACTTGCAGATGGTCGTCCATCTCGCTCGCGGCGGCCGCATCGACCAGCGCAACCTGCTGCGCCGCCTTGCCGAGTTGCAATATACCCGCAACGATATGGAACTGCGCCGCGCCACGTATCGCGTTCGCGGCGACGTCATCGACATCCATCCCGCCGAGTCCGAGCGCGACGCGATCCGCATCGAGCTGTACGACGATGAAATCGAGAAACTGTCGTATTTCGACCCCTTGACGGGCCGCGTGATCCGCGAGGCGCCGCGACTGACGGTGTTCCCCAAGTCGCACTACGTGACTCCCCGGGAAACGCTGCTCGGCGCCATCGACCTGATTCGCGAGGAACTCGCCGAACGCGTCGAGGTGCTGCGCAGGGAAAACCGCCAGGTCGAGGCCCAGCGCCTCGAGCAGCGCACTCGCTACGACATGGAAATGATCCAGGAAGTCGGCTATTGCACGGGGATCGAGAACTATTCGCGCTATCTTTCGGGGCGCGAGGCAGGGCAGCCGCCTCCGACCCTGTACGACTACCTGCCGGCCAATGCCCTCGTCGTCGTCGACGAGTCCCACGTTTCGATTCCCCAGCTCGGAGCGATGTTCCGCGGCGACCGCTCGCGCAAGGAGACCCTGGTCGAATACGGCTTTCGCCTGCCTTCGGCCCTCGACAACCGCCCCTTGCGCTTCGAGGAATGGGAGGCGATGACTCCGCAAGCGATCTTTGTTTCGGCAACTCCGGGAAGCTACGAGGAGCGCATGCAGGGCCAGCTCGTGCAGCAACTCGTGCGACCGACGGGCCTTGTCGACCCGCAGCTCGAGGTGCGGCCCGCTTCGAGCCAGGTCGAGGATCTGCTTTCGGAAATTCGGCGAGTCGTCGCCGCCGAGGAGCGCGTGCTCGTCACGGTGCTGACCAAGCGCATGGCCGAGGATCTGACCGACTACCTCGCCGAGCACGACGTTCGAGTGCGCTATCTGCATTCGGACATCGACACCGTCGAGCGCTCGGAAATCCTGCGCGACCTGCGGCTCGGCAATTTTGACGTGCTCGTTGGAATCAATCTGCTGCGCGAAGGCCTCGACATTCCCGAAGTCTCGCTCGTGGCGGTTTTCGACGCCGACAAGGAAGGCTTTCTCCGCTCCGAGCGCTCGCTGATCCAGACCATCGGTCGCGCCGCGCGCAACATCAACGGCAAGGCGATTCTCTACGCCGATGACATGACCGGCTCGATGCAGCGCGCCATCGATGAATCCGAGCGGCGCCGCGAGCGGCAGATCGAGTTCAATCGCCGCCATGGCATCAAGCCGGTGAGCATCCGCAAGGCCGTTGTCGACGTCATGGAAGGGCTGCAAGGCAAGGCTGCCGGCCGCGCGCACAAGGTCGCCGAGCCGGCGCCTTCGTGGAAGCTGCCCCGGGGCGCCGACTCGGAAAGCCTGCGAGCGGAACTCGCCAAGCTCGAAAAGCAGATGCGCGAACAGGCGCAAAACCTCGCCTTCGAACAGGCCGCCATCACCCGGGACCAGATCGCCGAGCTCAAGCGCCAGCTTTTCTCGTGAGTCCGCGACACGATCAGCCATCCCTTTCCATGGAAGGGGGAGTGGTCGTGGTTGTCAGTCGGTGGTTTTACCTCCCCCAAAAGGCCCGACAATGCCGAGCTGGATTCCCCAGTGGGCGGGGTCGAGGGCGCTGGCGCGGTGGGTCATTTCCATTTGCAGCGTCCAGGCGCCTTCGTATTCGAGGCCGAGACCCGCTTCACGGAAAGCGCCCGAGTCACGCCACACTGCGGAAGGCTGCAGGCGCTGGCCGGCTGCGCCGAGGAGGCCATAGCCGATTCGCGTTTCGAAAGTCAGCACGTTGGCAGCGATCGTGCCACCGGGTGTTGCGCTGAGCGAGCGCAGGTGCTCCTCGTCCCAGAGTGTACTGCCGCTGTTACCGGTTGCTGCGATGCCGCCCATGGTGCCATTCATGTCTCCCATGGCGCCCATGCTGGCGATCGCGCCGATTCCGAGTCCGCCGGGACGGCCCCAGCTCGGGGCGAGCGAGAGCGTCAGGCCCGAGCCGTCCTGCCTGGCGCGCCAGTCGAGGCTCGCGGCGAGGGAGCGCTCGCTGTAGCCTGCGGCGCTGTGGACGGCGAGCCAGCGGCCCGAGATTCCGCCTTCAAAACGGCCTGCGGTGTAGCGCAGCCCGGTGGCGAGCTCGAGTCCGCTGCCGATGATTCCGTCGCCGCCGTCGGCGCGACCGCTGAGGCGCAGCGTGCCGCTGAAATTGCCTGCCACGATACTGCCCTCGATGCCGAGCCGGGCACGACTCGTGCTCGCGCCGAGGCCGGCGAGGGCGCCTTCGCCAAAGCCGACTGCGAGCGTTGCTGTGCCGAAGTCGCCGAGCAGCGACAAGCGAGCGGGGCCTGGCGAGTCGAATTCGTGGCGCATGCCGAGGGAGGCCATGCGCAGTGCCAGGCCGCCGTGTTCGCGGATCGGCTCCTCGCTGGCAGAGGCCGTGGAAGAGGCTGTTGTCAGGCGCGAGGCGCTGCGCGAATTGTGGATGTTGCCGCGACCGACGCCGAGAAAACCCCACACCGAGAGGCGCTCGCCGAGCTCGCCGCGCAGATAGGGGGTCAGGGTCAGCATGTCGCTGTGCATGATTCCGGTGACTGCCTTGGTGGCATAGTCGGTGTGGCCGCGACCTCGCGACAGCGCCAGACCGGCGAGCCAGCGCTCGCCGAATGCCGCATCGATGCCAAGCCAGGTCGAGTCGAGGCCGCCATCGAAGCGGCCATCCTCGGCGCTGCTGGCGTGGCGCTGCAAGTCGCTTTCGCCCCAGAGCGTCCAGGCCAGGCTGCCAGGTTGGGTGGCTGGGATTGCGCCGAGGCTTGCTTGGACAGAGGCTGGGGCTGAAGCTGGACGCTCATTGAGAGCCAAGGCGAACGAAATGTTTTGCGCTTGGCTATTGCGCCAAGATTGGTTGCGCAGGCCGTTGGCGAGGCTGGTGATGCTGCGCGCGGTTTCGCCAAAAGTGCCGGCGCTGCCCAGGCGGGAGAGCATGGCGAGCGCCTCGGTGCGAGGGGCGCGGCTGCCGACGTTCGGGGCGTTGCCGGGCTGTGTGGTGACCATGGCGGCAGGTGTCTGGGAGAGGCTCTTGCTGGAATTCCCAGCAGCCCCGAACGAAGTCCCAACGTCTGCCCCTTTCCATGGAACATCGATCAGTCCGAACGAAGCCGCAACCTCACTCCCCCCTTGAGGGGGAGTCGGCAAGGCAAGGGCGTCAGCCCGCAGGCGCGCCGGTGAGGGGGAGGCGCCGGCTCTGGCCATGCGCCGACCGAGCACATCAGTGGCGCTGTCGAGGTG
>RKSA01000070.1 GCA_007571115.1 Gammaproteobacteria bacterium | reverse complement strand
TGTCTCGAAAAACTGTGTCATGTTTGGACATTTTCCGGTACAATCCGGCGGTTGACTGGCGCGGGCTCCCTCCGTTCTCTGTTCGTGATGGGCAGTATGGATAGTAACGCGCCCATTTGGGAGAGGATTGTGCAAGTGGCTCCGACAGCAGGTTGACGAGGCCCTGCGCTGTTCGCGGAAGCGGGCAGTGCCGGGTTTCCAGCCAGGTTTCAAGAAGTGGGCCGCAGGCCCATTTTTTGTATCTCGGGAATTTGCGCAGCGACGGTCGAGAGCGAATGAAGCAAGGCGAGGCACGGATAGGGGCGGTGATCGCTCCCGCCATTGAGGCGCTCGGGCTCGAATTGTGGGGCATCGAGCAATCGCGGCAGGGTCGGCGAGTCACCTTGCGCGTGTTCATCGATTGCATGTCTGGCGTGACGATCGACGATTGCGAGCGCGCGAGCCGCCAGATCAGCGCGATTCTCGATGTGGAGGATCCGATCCAGGGCGAGTACATGCTCGAAGTGTCGTCGCCGGGGGTCGAGAGGCCGCTGTTTGCCTTGCCGCAGTTCGAGCGATATCTAGGCGCCGAGGCGAATGTTCGCCTGCGCGTTCCCCTTGATGGGCGGCGCAGGTTCAGCGGCACGATAGAGAAGGTCATGGCGGACAAGGTGGCATTGCTCGTGGAAGGGGAAACGTTCGAGTTTGCCCATGCCGACATCGAGCGGGCCGGGCTGGCGCCGCCTGCCGCCCCAGCGCCGCGCAAGCGGTGACACAGCTCGAAGCGAGTGAGCAAGTGTGAGCAAATGAAAAGTTCGAAGCGAGTGAAAGGCTCGAAGCGAGTGAAAGCGAGATGATGAACAGCAAGGAAATCTTGATGGTGGCCGAGTCCGTCTCCAACGAGAAACGCTTGGGGAAGGCGGTCATTTTCGAAGCCATCGAATCGGCTTTGGCGACGGCCACGCGCAAGCATCACGACCGGGACAACCTCGACTGCCGCGTTTCGGTCGATCAGGAAACCGGAGAGTACGAGACTTTCCGGGTGTGGACCGTGCTCGACGAGGACGATGAGGAGTTCGTCGCAGGAAGCCACTTCACTCCAGCCCAGGCGAAGGAAAAGGACGCCTCGCTGGAAATCGGCGATACCTGGGAGACGAAGATCGACAACGTCACCTTCGGTCGCATCTCTGCCCAGACCGCCAAGCAGGTCATCGTGCAGAAAGTGCGCGAGGCCGAGCGAGAAATCGTCATTTCGGAATACCGTCACAGGGTCGGAGAGCTCGTTGGCGGCACGGTCAAGAGGGTCACCCGGGACGCCGTCATCGTCGATCTTGGCGGCAACGCCGAAGCCTGCCTGTTGCGCGACCAGATGATCCCCCACGAAAGTTTCCGCATGAATGACCGGCTGCGAGCCTTGCTCGTCGATGTCCGCTCGGAGCAGCGCGGCCCGCAGCTTTTTCTCAGCCGCACCTCGCCGGAAATGCTCATCGCCCTGTTCAGGATCGAGGTTCCGGAGATTTCCGAGCAAGTCATCGAGATTCGTGCTGCGGCGCGGGATCCAGGCTCACGGGCGAAGATCGTCGTCAGCACCAATGACGGGCGAATCGACCCCGTTGGCGCCTGTGTCGGCATGCGCGGCCAGCGAGTCCAGGCGGTTTCCAACGACCTCGCCAACGAACGCATCGACATCATCGGCTGGGACGACAACCCGGCGCAGCTCGTGATCAATTCGATGTCCCCGGCCGAAGTCGTTTCCATCATCGTCGATGAAGACAAGCACACCATGGATATCGCCGTCGAAGAGGACAACCTGGCGAAAGCCATCGGCCGCAACGGCCAGAACGTGCGCCTTTCGAGCGAACTGACCGGGTGGACGATCAATGTCATGAGCGTCGAGGAAATGGCGGCCAAGCAGCAGCAGGAAACGAACACCCTGGTCGGTCTGTTTGTCACGGCGATGGACGTCGACGAGGAGCTCGCCGAAGTGCTGGTGCAGGAGGGGTTCACCTCCCTCGAGGAAATCGCGTATGTGCCCCTCGACGAGATCCTGGCGATCCAGGGATTCGATGAAGAGCTGGCCAACGAATTGCGCAACCGCGCCAAGGACGCGATCGTCACCAAGGCGATCGCTTCCCAGGAAGACCTGTCGGCTGCCAATGTCGCCGAAGACCTGCTGGCCATGGAGGGAATGAACGACGAGCTCGCCTTGCAATTGGCGGGCAAGGGCATCCTGAGCATGGAGGATCTCGCCGAGCAGTCGATCGATGAACTGATCGACATCGAAGGGCTCGACGAAAAGCGGGCAGGTGAATTGATCATGACGGCGCGCGCGCCCTGGTTTGCCTGAGGCGGCGGGGCCGGATCGACCGGAGCGATTGGATGGCGGAACTAAGCATTCGTGAATTTGCCGGCGTGGTAGGGGTATCCGTCGAGAAGCTGCTTGCCCAGGTCAAGGAGGCCGGCTTGCCGCATACCGACGCAGAGCACCTGATCTCCAACGACGACAAAAACAAGTTGCTCTTCTATCTGCGCGGCGGACATGGCAGCGGCGAGGAGGCCGCGCCACGCAAGATCACCCTCAAGCGCAAGACCTTGGGAACCTTGCGCACCGCGAGTTCCCAGGGCCGCGGCAAGACCGTCAACGTCGAGGTTCGCCGCAAGCGCACCTATGTCAAGCGCAGCGCGGCGCAGCCCGATGCGCAAGAGCTGCAGCAAGACGCGGCAGCCACCCCCGCGCCAGCGGAAGAGTCGAAGCAGGTTGACGATGCCGCTGCTGCGGATGCTGCGCAAGCCCGGCAACAGTCCGGCGAACCGGCGCCCGCAGCACCGCCCGAGCAGGCGCCTTCCGTGCAAGAGCCTGATACGGCGCCAGCGCAAGAAGAGCAGGCAGCGCAGCAGCCCGCTGTGCCGGTCAAGCCTCCCCCCGAATCCGACCCTGCGGGCCGGGGCACGAAGGCCCCCGCCAAGCGCCGCGGCCGGGGCAAGGGCAGCGGCACAGATGCAGGAGAAAAGCGCAGAACCAATTTGCGCTCGAAAACACCTCCGCAAAAGCGCAGGAAAGCGATCCACGTCAACGACGATTTCGTCCTTGAAGGCGGCGATATCGACGACCTCGCCAGAGGCCGCAGAATGGGCCGCAAGGCCAAGCCGCGGATCGCTCCCCAGCACGGCTTCGAGAAGCCGACCGAATTCATCGTGCGCGAGATCACCATCGGCGAGGCCAACAGCGTCGGCCAGCTTGCGCAGAAAATGTCGGTCAAGTCTGCGGAAATCGTCAAGGTGCTGCTCAACATGGGAGTGATGGCGACGACCAATCACGCGCTCGACGCCGACACCGCCACCCTGGTCATCGAGGAACTCGGCCATCGCGCCAAGTTCGTTTCGGAAGACGCGATCGAGCAACAGCTCGCCGAGTCGCTCGCCATGGAGCAAGGCAAATCCGAGCAACCCAGGGCGCCGGTGGTGACCGTCATGGGCCATGTCGATCATGGCAAGACTTCACTGCTCGACCAGATTCGCAATGCCTCGGTGGCGAGTGGCGAAGCTGGCGGCATCACCCAGCATATCGGCGCCTACCATGTGACAACCGACGCCGGCGTGATCTGCTTTCTCGACACTCCCGGCCACGCAGCGTTCACCGCCATGCGCTCCCGGGGCGCCAAGGCGACCGACGTCATCGTGCTCGTCGTTGCCGCTGACGACGGCGTCAAGCCCCAGACCGAAGAGGCCGTGCATCACGCCAAGGCGGCCGAGGTTCCCCTCGTGGTGGCGGTCAACAAGATCGACAAGGAAGGCATCGATGTCGAGCGCGTCAAGAGCGGGCTCGGGGCCCTCGAAGTCGTTCCCGAAGACTGGGGCGGCGACACGCAGTTCGTTTCGGTTTCGGCGCATACTGGCGAAGGCATCGGGCAATTGCTCGATGCGATCCTGCTGCAAGCGGAACTGCTCGACCTGAAAGCCTGCATCGACGTGCCAGGCCAAGGAGTCGTGATCGAATCGCGGCTGGACAAGGGGCGCGGCCCGGTGGCGACGGTATTGCTGCGCAATGGCACGCTCAATTCCGGTGACGTGGTGCTCGCCGGGCACGAATTCGGCAAGGTGCGCGCCTTGACCGACGAGCTCGGCCGGGGAATCGATTCGGTTGGGCCTTCGATTCCGGTCGAGTTGCTCGGCTTGAACGGCGTCCCCGAGGCCGGCGACGATTTCGTCGTCGTCAGCGATGAGCGAAAGGCCCGCGAGATCGCCGATTTCCGCCGCGGCCGTCGCAAGGAAAGCCTGCGGGTCACGCAGCTTGCAAGCGTCGAAAGCATGTTGACCGACATGGGCAAGGACAGCGTCAAGCTGTTCCGGGTCGTGCTCAAGGCTGACGTGCGCGGTTCCCTCGAAGCGATCAGCAGCGCCTTGGCGGGGCTCGATACCGACGAGGTCAAGGTCGATCTGCTCGCCGCCGGGGTTGGTGGAATCAGCGAAACCGATGCGCATCTCGCCGCCACCTCGGGCGCCATGCTGATCGGCTTCAACGTGCGCGCCAACAGGGCCGCCAGGACCGTCATCGAGAACGAACACCTGCAATTGCGTTACTACAACGTGATCTACGAAGTCATCGATGACGCCAAGGCAATCATGGGCGGCATGCTCGCTCCGGAAATCCGCGAGGAAATCATCGGTGTCGCCGAGGTTCGCGATGTCTTCAACTCTCCCAAGTTTGGCCAGATTGCCGGCAGCAAGGTCGTTGAGGGAACCGTCTATCGTAGCAAGCCGATCCGCGTGCTGCGCGACAACGTCGTGATTTTCGAAGGCGAGCTCGATTCCCTGCGCCGCTTCAAGGACGACGCGACCGAGGTCCGCAATGGCATGGAATGCGGAATCGGCGTTCGCAATTACAAGGACGTGCAAGTAGGCGACAAGATCGAGGTGTACGAGACCACCGAAGTGACGCGAACCCTGTAGTGGAAGCGTTGACGAGTCCGGGCCAGACGGCCCCGAAGTGCATGATGGCAAGCAATTCCCGCGCCCAAAGGGTGGCGGATCAGCTTCAGCGCGACATCGCCGAACTGATCCAGTTTGAGATCGACGACCCGCGAATCGGCCTGGTTTCGGTGACCGGAGTCGAAGTCAGCGCGGACCTCGCCCATGCGAAGGTCTTCGTCATTCCGCTCGGCGCTGGCGATGACGCCCAGCGATCGCCCGAACAGGCCGGTCGCGACAGCGCGGCGGCGCTAAATGGCGCAGCGGGGTTTCTGCGCAGCCTGCTGGCGCGGCGCATGCAGCTTCGCGCCGCACCGAAGCTGCGCTTTCATTACGACGCCAGCGTCGAGCGAGGCCGCCAGCTCGACGACTTGATCGATCGTGCGTTGGCGACGGATCGGGGCCGGCATTCCTGAGCGATTCGGGGCTGCCAGAGGAACTGCGAATGCGCGCCAGGCGAAACAGGGGCAGAGACGTCAGCGGCTTGATCGTGCTCGACAAGGCGTTGGGAGTCACGTCCAATTTCGCCTTGCAGCAGGTGAAACGGCTCTTTCAGGCGAACAAGGCGGGCCATTGCGGCAGCCTCGACCCTCTCGCCACCGGAGTGTTGCCGCTTTGCCTCGGCGAGGCGACCAAGGTTTCGCGCTTCCTGCTCGATTCGGACAAGCAGTACCGGACTCGCATGAAGCTCGGCGCGAGAACCGACACTGGCGACAGCGAAGGGAAGCAGATCGCGGTTTGCGAGGATTTTTCGGTGACCCGGCAACAGGTCGGGAAGGCCCTGGAGCGCTTTCGCGGCGAAATCGAGCAGGTGCCGCCGATGCATTCGGCGGTGAAGATGCAGGGAACGCCCTTGTACAAGCTCGCCAGAAGCGGCAAGGTCGTCGAGCGCGAGCCGCGCAAGGTGACGATTCATGAAATCGCGCTGACCGATTTCGCGCCGCCGGAGATCGAGATCGAGCTGTCGTGCAGCAAGGGCACCTACATTCGCGCGATCGCCGATGAGCTCGGGCAAATGCTCGGCTGTGGCGCCCATATCGTCGCCTTGCGGCGCTTGCGCGCCGGCGGCTTCAGCGAGCGCGACTGCGTCAGCGCCGAATTCCTCGAACAGGAGAGGGAGCAGCGCGGACTCGCCGGCATCGACGCGCATCTGACGCCGATCGACCGGCCATTGGCGGAGCTGCCAGCGGTAGTGCTGCCGAACATCGCTGCGAACCAGGTCCGCAGCGGCCAGGCGGTGCTCGTGCGGCATCTGCCCGCCGAAGGAATGGTCAGGCTGTATCATCGGATTGACGGCCTCGAGCGCTTCATCGGCATTGGCGCCATCGACGACGATGGCAGGGTGGCGCCGAAGCGCCTGATTTTGGAGCCCGTCGGCTGAACGGTCGGGCGGGAACCGCAGGAAAGCCAGACGACTGCAAGTATGCGCGGTCGAACTGGGTGCGACATGGATGTCGGTTTCACGCTTGGCCAGAAAGGTCAGGCGCTTGACTCATGGGCATATTGACTTTGGAGACTGAAATGGCTTTATCGACGCAAGAGAAACAGACGATCATCAAGGAATACGCGACGGGTGAGGGAGATACCGGATCCCCCGAAGTGCAGGTCGCCTTGCTGACCGCCAACATCAATGACCTGCAAGCACACTTCAAGCAACATGCGCACGACCATCATTCGCGCCGCGGCTTGATCCGGATGGTCAACAGCAGGAAAAAGCTGCTCGACTATCTCAAGCGCAAGGACGTCGACCGTTACGCCGCGCTAATCAAGCGGCTCGGGCTGCGCCGGTAGCGGCCAGGCAAATCATCACGCAAGAGCCGCACGATGCGGCCGACAGGAATCATTTATGTTCAACATCACTACGAAGACCTTTCAATACGGTGACGAAACCGTCACGCTGGAAACCGGCAAGATGGCCCGGCAAGCAACCGGGGCGGTGACTGTGACGATGGGAAGCGCCAAGGTGCTCGCCACCGTGGTTGGCCGCAAGGAAGCCGCGCAGGACGCGGCCTTTTTCCCTCTGACGGTCAACTACCAGGAAAAGACCTATGCAGCCGGGCGAATCCCCGGCGGCTTCTTCAAGCGCGAAGGACGCCCGACGGAAAAGGAAACGCTCACTTCGCGACTCATCGACAGGCCGATCAGGCCCCTGTTTCCCAAGGGATTCCTCAACGAGGTGCAGGTCATCTGCACGGTGATTTCCGCCGACAAGGAGCACGATCCGGACATCGCCGCCATGCTCGGCGCCTCGGCTGCGCTGGCGATATCGGGCATCCCTTTCGCCGGCCCCATCGGCGCTGCGCGAGTCGGCGTCGACCAGCAGGCCGGCTACATCCTCAATCCCTCGGCGAGCCAGTTGCAGAGCTCCTCCCTCGACATGGTGGTCGCAGGAACCCGCTCCGCCGTGCTCATGGTCGAATCCGAAGCGAAGGAGCTTTCCGAGGACCAGATGCTCGGCGCGGTGCTGTTCGCGCAGCAGGAAATGCAGGTCGCCATCGATGCGATCGAGGAGCTCAAGAACGATGCCGGCAAGCCCGAATGGGGCTGGGCGCCAGCATCAGTCAATGCCGCTCTTGCCGAGGCCCTGGCCGGGGAGTTTGCCAGCCGCGTCGACGAAGCCCTGCAGATCTCGGGCAAGACCGAGCGTCGCGAAGCGATTTCCGCATTGCAGTCCGGGGCCGTTGCCGAATTGGCCGGCGATGAAGCCGCAACCTTTGGCGAATCCGACGTTCGCGATGCCTTCGCGGCGCTGGAAAAGAGCACCGTGCGCAAGCGCATCCTCGACGGCAAGCCGCGAATCGACGGCCGCGACACGCGCTCGGTTCGCCCGATCGATGTCGAGGTCGGAATCCTGCCCAAGGCCCATGGCTCGGCGCTGTTTACCCGCGGAGAAACCCAGGCCCTCGTGGCAACGACCCTGGGAGCGATTCGCGATTCGCAGTTGATCGAGGGTTTGGCGGGCTCGCACAAGGAAGGATTCATGCTGCACTACAACTTCCCGCCGTACTCGGTCGGAGAGGCAGGGTTCATGGGCGGCCCGAAGCGCCGCGAGATCGGCCACGGCCGACTCGCCAAACGCGGCGTCGCCGCAGTGATGCCCGAGGAAGAGGATTTCCCCTATGCGATCCGGGTCGTTTCGGAAATCACCGAATCGAATGGATCGAGCTCGATGGCTTCGGTCTGCGGCGCCAGCCTGTCGATGATGGACGCCGGCGTTCCCGTTAGTGCGCCAGTCGCCGGAATCGCCATGGGGCTCATCAAGGAGGACGAGCGTTTCGCGGTGCTGACCGACATTCTCGGCGACGAGGATCACCTCGGCGACATGGACTTCAAGGTCGCCGGAACCGCCAAGGGAGTGACTGCCTTGCAAATGGACATCAAGATCCAGGGGATTACCGAGGAGATCATGGAAACCGCCCTCGATCAGGCCCACGAGGCGCGCCTGCACATCCTGGGGGAAATGGCCAAGGTCATCGCCGAAGCGCGTCCCGCAGTCAGCGAGAATGCCCCGAGCATGGTCACGATCCGCATCGACCAGGACAAGATCCGCGACGTCATCGGCAAGGGCGGCGCGGTGATTCGCGGCATCACCGAGGAGACCGGCGCCGACATCGACATCGACGACGACGGCGTCATCCGCATCTATGGCGAGGACAGCGACTCCCGGGATGCCGCCCTCGAGCGGATCAACGCAATCACCGCCGAAGCCGAGATCGGCAAGCTGTACAACGGCACGGTGGCGCGGATCGTCGATTTCGGCGCCTTCGTCACCATCCTCCCCGGCAAGGACGGCCTCGTACACATCTCGCAGATCGCCAGGAGCCGGGTGGAAAATGTCAGCGACCACTTGCAGGAAGGCGAGCAGGTGCTGGTGAAGGTGCTCGATCTCGACGCGCGAGGCCGCATCAAGCTGAGCATCAAGGAGATCACCGAGGAGGAGAGGGAAGCGTTCGAAGCCTGAGTTGCTTCGCAGCCTCCTACGCTTCGCCGCCGGCGCCGGTTGCCGAGCCTCGATCAAGGCTCGGCGCAGCACCCTGTGCGCGGCGGCGCCCGGTCAGTCGCCGCGCAAGGCCCGGGTGATCGGCAGCCGCGCCGCCTGCAAGGCGGGGAACAGGCCGCCGGCCAGGCCGAGCGCCAGCGCCCAGACGATTCCCGTCGCGAGAATCCCGGGGCTGACCGCGAAATCGAAAGCCACCTGGGAAAACGAGACCTGGTTGAGCGTGGAAACCGAATGGCCGTTGAAGCTGAACCACGCTGCGGCCGCGCCGAGCGCACCGCCGACAAGGGCCAGCGCGAGGGACTCGACGAGCACCGAAATCACCACCGGAGTCGCGCCGAAGCCGAGCGCGCGCAAGGTGGCGATCTCCGCAGTGCGAGCCGAAACCGCCGCGTACATCGTGTTCAGCGCGGCAAACATCGCGCCCACTGCCATGATCATCGCCACGCCATAGCCGAAGCCGGTGATGAGAGCCGTGAGGAACTCGGACTGGTTGCGAAAGAATTCCTCTTCGGCAACGATGCTCAGGTCGACTGCGGGATTGACCTCGAATTCGCCGCGAACCGACTCGATCGCCTCGGGCGAGGCGAGCACCACCCGCATCGAGCTGATCAGGCTGAAGCGGCGGAACGCCGACTGCGCCGAAGCGAGGTCGGCCCATAGCTCGGATTCGTAGGCCGACCCTTCCGCCTCGAAGATGCCGACGATCTGCCATTCGGACTGGCGCAATTGCACCGTCGCCCCGAGCTCGATGCCGAGGAACTCGGCGCTTGCGCTGCGCCCGGCGATCAGCTCGTTGCGCCCCGGAGTGAAGTTGCGGCCCTCGACGATTCGCAGTTCGGGCCGGATCTCGAATGCCGCCTGCTCGACTCCCCGGACTGCGACGTTGGAAGGCAGCAGGTTCGCGCGCTTGGGGATGTCGGCGACGGTGTACAGCTCGCCGCTCGCAAGCCGGATGCCGTCGAGCGTCGCGACGTACTGGCTGCGTTGCAGGTCGATCGTGCTGCTCAGCTCGGCGGCCGAGCTGCCGCCGCGCAAGACGATCGCCCGGTCAGGCGAGCCGGCGCGGTCGAGCGTCGCGGAAAAGCCCGCAGCCATCGCCAGCAGCGCGGTGAGCACGGTAACGACTCCGCCGATGCCGACGACGATCACCGAGGAGCGGCCGAGCCTTCCGGGAAGGTTGCGCAGGTTCATCAAGGTGATCTGGGCGATTTGCGTCAACATGACCGTCTCCTTGCAGCCTTACCTGCGCAGCGCCTCGACGACTTGCAGTCGCCGCGCGCTCAGCGCCGGGCCGAGGCCGACGACGATGCCGAGCAGGACGGCGATGCCGAGCGCGCCGAGCATCGTTGCCGCAGTGAGCTCGATCCGCCCTAGCAGCGCTTGCAGGCTCGGGCCGATGGCACCGAGCGCCAGCCAGGCGAGCGCGATGCCGATCACCCCGCCGAGAACGCAGAGCAATGTCGATTCGAACAGCACCAGCGCGGCGACGCGGTGGTCGCTGAAGCCGAGCGTTTTCAGCACCGCGAGTTCGGGAATTCGCTCGCGAAGCGCCTGGGCCATGGTGTTGGCGGTGAGCAGCAGAATCGTGAAGAACACCGCGCTGAGGATGCTGTTCATGATGAGTCCGATGTCGCCGATCTGGGCGGCGAACTGGCGGCTTGCCTCGTCCTCGGTGGCGGTCCGGGTCGGGTTGGTCGAGTTCTCGAAGCGCGCGTCGATCTGCGCCGACACTTCGGCAGCGCGCTCCGGGTCGGCGACCCGCACGACGAAGTTGCTGACGATTCCCTCGGTCTGGGCAATCCGCGCCTCGTCGAAATAGTCGTAGTGGAAGAGGAAGGCGGCGAAGGCGTTCTCGTCGTCCCTGACGCGATAGGTGCCGACGAGCTCGAACTCCCACAGGCGGCTGCCGTCCTTGCGCAGCCAGATGTCGCCCTCGATGGGGATGCGGTCGCCGATCTGCCAGCCGTATTCGGCCGCCAGCTCTTCCGGCGCGACTGCGGCAGTGCGGATTCGTTCGAAGGTCTCGAGCTGGGCCGGATCGATGATGTACTCGTCATGCAGATCGAAGAATTCGCGCGGCGCCACCGGGTACTTGACGAAGAAATTGGCCGGGGTCTGGTACGTTCCGCCGAACCAGGTCGCGTGGGTCGCTGCCGCGACTCCGGGAACCGACTCGATCTGCGCCTGGTGGCTGACGGGAAGCCCGTCGATGATGGAAAACTTCGGCGAGACGATGAGCCGGTCGACTCCCGCGACCGCAGCGCCGCCGTCGAAGGCGACGGCCACCGCACGCAGCAGCCCGAACAGCAGGAACGCGGCGATGATCGAGAACAGCGCGAGCAGGGTCCGCGCGCGGTGGCGGAACAGGTTGGCCCAGACGAGGCCGAAGGTGCTCATGCCGTCTCCCCAACGAGGCTTCCCTTGTCGAGATGCAGCGTCCGCTGCGCGTGGCTGGCGGCTTTCGGGTCGTGGGTGACCATGATGATGGTCTTGCCGTGTTCGCGGTTGAGCAGTTCGAGCAGGTCGAGGATCTCGTCGGCGGTGTCGCGGTCGAGGTCGCCGGTGGGCTCGTCGCAGACGAGAATGCGCGGGTCGGCGACGATCGCCCGGGCGATCGCGACGCGTTGCTGCTGCCCGCCGGAAAGCTCGCCGGGCTTGTGCCCCGCGCGATCAGCCAGGCCGACGATGGTCAGCGCGACCTCGGCGTTGCGGCGGCGCTGCTTCCTCTTCAGGCGGGTCAGCAGCAAGGGCAGCTCGACGTTGCGCCGCGCGCTCAGGATCGGCAGCAGGTTGTAGAACTGGAAGATGAAGCCGATGTTGCGCGAGCGCCACTGCGCGAGCTTGCGGCTCGACAGGCCGACGAGCTGCTGCCCCGCGACCTCGACGCTTCCCGAGCTGGGCTGGTCGAGCCCGCCGATCAGGTTGAGCAAGGTCGTCTTGCCGCTTCCCGACGGCCCCATCAGGGCGAGAAAGTCGCCTTCCGCGATCGTCAGGTCGATGCCGTCGAGCACCTCGACGGTCTGCCGCCCCTTGCTGAAGTGCCTGGAAACCTGCTTCAGTTCAACGATTGCCATGTCTGCGCCATCCTGTTTCTTCCTGTTTCGCCTCGTTACCCGGTCATTCCAGTCTTCGTTCCAGTCTCGTGCTGCGTCGCGAAGGCAGTTCGCCGGCGAAGCCGAGTGCCGATCCGCGAACTCGCCAAGCTCAGCCGGGGCCGCCTGCCGCAGAAGAAGCGGCAAGCTCGACCGTCAGGCCGTCCACCAGCCGACTCCTGAGCGCCGGATCGAGCGTGTCGACGACTCGTTCGCCGGCTGCAAGCCCCGAGGTGACCAGAACGCCGGCGCCGCTGCGCGGGCCGAGCTCGACCTGCCTGCGGCTGACACGGCTGTCGACCACGACCCAGACATGGCTGCGGCCATTCTCGCGAATCACCGCCGAGCCCGGCACGACCACTCCCGCCGCGACCGGCTCGCCCCTCGCGTTCGGCGCGAAGGCAAGGTCAGCATCTTCCATGAAAGCGACCCTGACTCCCATCTCGGGCATCACCCGCTCGTCACGGTTGACGAAGCCGATCCGCACCCGCACCGTCGCCTGGTTGCGATTGGCTGCGGGAATGATGGCGATGACCTCGGCAGCATAGGGGTCGTCAGGCCAGGCATTGAGCCGGATCGTCGCTTCCTGCCCAGGGCGGACGCGATTGATGTAGGACTCGTTGACGTCGACTTCGACCTCGAGGGACTCCATGTCGACGATCGTGCAAATTCCCGTGGCAGTGAAGCCTCCTCCCGCAGCGACGGGAGAGATCATCTCGCCGGGCTGGGCCGCCTTGGCGATGACGACGCCGGCAAACGGCGCGCGGATCTGCATGTCCTCGAGCAACTGCCGCTGGATGCCGAGCGCGCGCTCGGTGACCTCGATGTCGCGCTGGGTTTTTTCCAGCCGCGCCCGCAAGGCTTGCAAGCCGAGTTCGTCGCGGTCAAGCTCGGCCTGACTGGCGAGCTGCCGTGCGGCCAGATCCCGGCTGCGGCCGAAATCGAGTTCGGCCTGGCGGATCTGCACCTGCAATTCCTCGAGCGCCGCCTGGGCCGCAGCGACCTGGGCGAGCTCCATTTCAAGCTGGGCGCGATTGACGCTGTCGTCGAGCCGCGCGAGCACTTGCCCCTGCTCGACTCGCATCCCCTCTTCGACGTGGACTTCGACGACCTTGCCCGTGACCTTGGAACTGACCGTCGCCATGCGCCTCGCGATCACGTAGCCGGTAGCGTCGAGCACGCTTTGAGAACTCGCCAGCCGAGCCCCAGGCGCCTCGGCAACGCTGGTCGCCACGGTCAATGCCTGCGCCTGGCGCATCGGTCGCAATTGCCAAAGCACGAAAGCAACCCCCGCCAGCACCGCAACAACCACAACCCAGCGCCAGCGCAACAGCCCCAAACCGCCTCCCCCAGGCTCCGGCGCTTCCCGGTCGATCCGCAACTCATCAAGCAGCGACTGCTTGTCCATCGCCCACCACCCCCAGCAACTCGCCAGAGTGTACCACGCC
>RKSA01000156.1 GCA_007571115.1 Gammaproteobacteria bacterium | reverse complement strand
CGAAGCCGAGTTGATGTTGCTGTCCGGGGCGATCGAGAAGCCGAAGTAGCCGCTCCACCGCTTCCGCTCGCGGATGGCGCGGATGAACCTCAGGATGTTCGCCGCCACCGCCTCGGGCGGGTTGCCCGACAGCACCAGCCGGAACTGCTCCTCCGACAGCTCGTCGTCGCCCCTCAGGAACAGCGCCCGCGCGAACTCCAGCCGGACCCTCATAAGGTTGGGGTTGTTCACCAGCACGGCGTGCAGCGCCAGCGTCGCCTCGCGCAGCAGTGCGCCGCGCCGCTCGTCCTCCGGATCCATGCGCTCCGCCGCCGCGATCGCCGAGATCCCGTAGAGGAACAGCACATCGACCTGGTCGGGGTGGTTCCCGACCAGGGGCCTGAGCAGCCGAAGGGCTTCCCCGTGGGCGCCTCGCTCGAACAGGGCGCGGGCGCGCACGATCTGCGGGTCGGACGACAGGTGCGACTGCTCCGCCTCCTTCCCCGCCTCCCCGGACTGGGCGGCGGCGAGCGGGGCGCAGAGCAACAGGATCGCCAAGAGGAAGGCGATGGGGAGGGTCTTCATGGCGTCACCCAAACAGAAGAAATCCGAGATCCTCGCGGTCTCGGGCTTCTGTTTGAAGTACTTCGTCGCGGATCAGAGTGCGTTGAGGATCGATGCTATTATTCCTCCTGGCGGTGGGCACCGAACGCGCCCACAAATGTCTCGGTGCCATCCGACGCGCCGAAGGTGCCGCCGACGGATCCGGGAAGCGTATTGCGGGTGGCATCGCCATAGAACTCGCCGCCCCAATGCCTGAGGTTCGCACCGGTTTCGCTTTCACTTACAAGAGAGGTGCTTCCCGTAAAGAATCCGCCCGATGAAGCGTTCGTGAGATTGGCCTTTTGCAGGTATATTGTCTTGCCAGAGAGATTGTCTCCATCCACGACAAAGTCAGAAATCTCGCCGGAGATCGTGTCATCACCGCTATTGGGACCGAAGTTGGCGACCAGCCCTACATCCGCATCGAACACGCGCGGCGCCACCGTCGCGTCCGCACCGCTTGCGCAGTTGCAAAGACCCGTGGCCTTCCCGCTGTAAGTGGCCATAGTGGCGGCGGCAGTCCGGCTTAGGAGTGACGAGATATCAAACGGACTGTCGCTGTCGGCGAATGCGCCGAAACTAACATTAGCAGCATCCCTCATGTCCTCAGGGACAACATGGAGCCAGAAGCCGGCGGCGAGGTAATCCGGATCGTTATCGCTACCGTCGTGGTCAGTGAAGATACTGACATAATATTCATCATTCGAAGCGCTAGCGCCAGCGGTCAAGGTTAAAGCACTATGATCAAATGCAATGCTACTGAACATATCAGAGGAGTTGCTGGCATGCGCAGCACCACTCGCTATTCCTCTAGCATCGCCTCCACCTCCTGGAGGTCTGTCTAGATCCCACGTGTACAACAACCCTTCGCTTCTGGGGGTCACCTTCACAGAAACCCTTGACCTGACCTCTGACTGGTAGACATCATTGCCGTCGGTAATTACGTCAATTCTAGCGATGCCGGGGCCGTCATAGACAAAGATTGGCCCATTGCCTAGGCGGGGGCGGATGTTAGCGACTGCCTCGAGCGCAGTTTGCAGCGCGCCTGCTGAAGTCGTCTCCGCGTCGGCGATGCCACTTTCGCTCAAGAGTTGCAATTGCTCGGCAGAAAAAATCGGAGGCATAACGCCGCCGCCGCCAATGCCGCCGCTATTACTGCTGCACGATGTCAGCAACATCAAGGATGCGGCGCAGACTGCGGCAATCTTGCCACAAAAAGGTTTCTGGTTCATGGTCTATCTCCTGTTAGAGCTACGGTGCTGTAGGTTCGCCAAGTGTCTGACCCGATGGAATCCGACTTGCATTGGTGAAGAACTCTGCTGATCGTCGAGTAGCCTGCGGATGCGCCGGCGCAATCAATTGTCGTATTGAGGTAGAAGCACTTCCGGTGATCTAGCGGGGCACACCTCGCACCACAAGGCTTGGCCTGTGTGGCAACAGGATGTCTCCAAAGTGCGGCGGATCAGCCGGCGGCGGCGAGTCGGGAAGGGAGTCGGCATGACAATCTCTCTTTCCACCGCTGGCTTGGAGCCAAAGCGAAGAGAAGTTGAGGCTTGAAGGGGTGCCTGTAAGTACAGACAGTAGCAGAATTCTGTGTCCCTCCGAAGGGGACACAAGAAAATCGGCTAGTGAGGTTGATTCACTAGGGGGGGGGCATGCTATCCTCATGCACTGTATTATACACCACTTTGGGCAAAAGATGACCGAAGTCTGAGTGGGAAGATCGAATTGGCTTGACGGCCAGAATCAAGTGTCTATTGGCGTTTGTTAATGGCTTGATCCATGGGTCATATCGCGCAGGGGTGGCGCAATCTTCGCCGCCGTCTCAATCCGCTCTCTGGGAGGCGACCGGGGACTGGTCACGAGACTCCCGATGCTTGGGAGGCGATGACCGCGCCAAAGCCCGTCATCTGGATAAGTCGCATCCCCCCAAGCGCAACACCGACCGCCCCAACTACTTGGCCGCACCGAGTGGAATCCGCCGTGACTGGCTGCTCGTCCGCAGGTGGATCAGCAAGCGGATCCACCCCGATGCAGCACTCCACACTCAGCCGAAGCGAAGGCACTCTTGGGTGCCAGTTTCTTGCCGCCGCGCAACCGACCAGAAAGCACGCAACCGCGCCATCTGAGTTGCTCGGCAGCGCCTGCCTCGTCCGAATGGAGGGACTGATCTGAGGCTAGAAGGAACGGCGCAACTCCAGCAGTCCGTAGGGATCGTCGTCGCGGTTGCGGACATGGCCGCGCTGCCTGATCCAGCCGGTCGTCGCCCTCAGGTCGATCGGCCCGAACGAGCGCGAGTAGGACGCTTGCAGGTCAAGCTCGCGGCCGCTCGGCTCTAGGCTCACGTCCAGCTTCTCGCGCAGGGCCTCGCCGTAGCGGGTGCGGCCCGCCGGCAGTTCGATGAGCGCGGAGCCGCTCTCGATCCGCAGCGGCTGGCGCAGCGACAAGTCGATCTCGTCGGACGAAGTGAACACCCCACTACCCCGCAGAGCGAGACCGAATGACGACGACGTCAGCACGCCGATCTCGCGGATCGCACCGCGACCCCGGACGCTCGGGATCGTACGGCCAACGAACGCCGCAGCAACCGCGCTCCAATCAGATCTGAACTTGTGCGACGCGACCGCGCCGGCGAAGAATGTACGCCCTGCGGCGGCGCCCATTGCGCCCTCCGGACCGATCCCCAGAGCCGCTCCGCTCTCGCGCAAGTACCCAGCTTGGAACGAGAGGAGACCAGAGGAATCAACGAGTTATGATAGAAAGTTGTGTGGTGGTCCCTGCGGGACGCGGGCGGTCACCAGACCAAAAGACAGACCCGGGCGGGAAGAAGCCGACCGGGCCCGAGAACAAGCACCCCAACCAAAAAGGAGATGCCATGGGAAATAAATATAGCACGAAATCAGACGGATCGGAGCTCTTTGTCGCGGCGGCGCCGGGCATGACGGATGATCCGGCGCTGGCGCGGATCCTCGAGGAGGCACCGTTGCGGCCGCTGCGGGCCTCGCTGGAGGAGATGCTCAAGCGGTACGCGGTGCAGCTGGTGGCGCGTCTTCTGCACCACGAGGCGGCGGAGTATCGGCGCCAAGAATGCGCGGATCGCAAGGCGGAGGACGGCAATGCGGCGTTGGTGCGCAACGGCCACCGCCGGGAGCGGGAGTTCCTGACGGGTTACGGACCAGTGCCGGTGCGTGTGCCGCGTCTGCGCGCACTGGACGGCAAGCCGCTGTCCTGCTACTCGGTAGCGGTGCCGCGCTATGTGAGCCGCTCCGGGCGGATCGAAGATGCGTTGCCATACCCGTACCTGAAAGGTCCGGCTCAGGGCGAGATCGGACCGGTACTGGCGGTCCTGTACGGCGAGGAGGCGCTGAGGAACGTCTCGCCGGCGGCGACCGGCCGCCCGAAGGATGAATGGGTGCGTGAGTGCCGGGAATGGCTCCGGGCGGACCCGAGCGCGGAGGGTTGGCTCTACATCTGGGTGGATGGCGTCTACCTGTCAGTGCGCGAGAGCGAGCACAAGCAGTGCTTCCTGGCGATCATCGGCTGCAACGCCCAAGGCTAGAAGCGCCTGCTGGCGTCCGAGACGGCCGCCAGCGAACACTCCGAGAACCGGGAGGTGCTGCTGGACGGCCTGTGCGCCCGCGACCTGTGGGATCCGCGCTTGGTGATCGCCGACGGCGCCGGCGGCTTCTGGAGGGCGCTGGGCAAGGTCTTCCCCGCCACGCGATACCAGCGTTGCTGGGTGCACAAGACCCGCAACCTGGCCGCGATGCTGCCCAGGAGGCACAAGAAGCAGGCGCGCTCCGATCCCGAGGAGATCTGGAACGCCATGGACGCCGACGAAGCCAAGGAGGCCACAGAAGAGTTCATGGGCCGCAACGGGCGCAAGCGCCCCGGCATCGACGAGAGCCTGCGCAAGGACCTGCCGCCGCCGCTCATCTTCTTCGACTTCCCCACCGAGCGCCGGAGGTCGATCCGGGCGCCAACACCATCGAGTCGATGTTCTCCGGCGGCAAGTGCCGCGCAAGGCAAAAGCGAGGGCGCCTCTCGCCGGAGACCTCGACCGGCATGGCCTGCAAGATCGGCCACGACTCCGGGAAGCGCCGGAGACGCCTGAGCGGTGCCGCAGGCTCGCCGACGTCCTCGAGTCCAGGCCGTTCAAGAACGGCCTGTCGGCGCAACTCGAGCTCGCGCAAGATGCGCAGGCCGCCTGATGCCCCCATAACCAACCATTGACATTAGCTTCCGCAGGTGGTCTGCGCTGACGTGTTGGCTACTTTGGGAGAGAAGGCAGTTACGCACAGCGCTCAGTTCTGCCCCATCTCTCGTCCTCTGTCAGAACGTACCCCGCAGTTCGATCAGTCCGTAGGGATCGCCGTCGCGAGCAC
>RKSA01000118.1 GCA_007571115.1 Gammaproteobacteria bacterium | reverse complement strand
CCACACATCCCATGGCTCAACTTCCCCAAACGGGGCGGAAGCACCCGGAGCACATGTGCCGATGCGTGTGCGACAGTAAATTTGCGGGCGGCTTTATACCACAGGAAACGATCGCGAATCCATCGAATCATGCCGTTCGCCGCAAGTGCGCGGTTGTTTTACAATCCGCAGTTGGCGCTGACGGCTGAGCTTGCGACCGGGACATGACGATCGATTTGAAATCTCCAGCGGAACTGGAAAAGATGCGCGCGGTCGGCAGGCTCGCGGCGGAAGTGCTCGAAATGATCGGACGCTACGTGGCGCCGGGGGTCTCGACCGGCGAGCTCGACCGCATTTGCCACCGCCATATCGTCGAGAAGCAGCAGGCGGTGCCGGCGCCGCTCAATTACAAGGGCTTTCCGAAATCGGTGTGCACATCGGTCAACCACGTCGTCTGCCACGGCATTCCCAATGACCGCAAGATTCTGAAAAATGGAGACATTCTCAATATCGACGTGACGGTCATCAAGGACGGCTACCACGGCGACACGAGCAAGATGTTCTTCGTCGGCGCCCCTGCGGAACACGCGCGGCGACTTGTGCAGGTGACCCGGGAATGCCTGCTGAAAGGAATCGAGGCAGCCAGGCCCGGCAAGCATCTCGGCGACATCGGCCACGTTATCCAGCAGCACGGCGAAGCGAATCACTACGCCATCGTTCGCGAGTACTGCGGCCATGGCATCGGCCGCGGCTTCCACGAAGACCCGCAAGTGCTGCACTACGGCGAGCCGGGCACCGGAATCGAGCTGCTGCCGGGAATGACCTTCACGATCGAGCCGATGCTCAATGCCGGCACCCGCCATACGCGCCTGTCGGCCAAGGATGGCTGGACCGTCACGACCCGGGACCGCCGCCTTTCGGCGCAATGGGAACACACCATCGCGATCGGCGAAGACGGCTGCGAAGTGCTGACCTTGCGCGATGAAGAGCGATGAGCGTCGCTGCCGCTTCCGAGGCAGCGCCTCGGCGCGGGATTTCACGAAGCGACCTGCTCGACAAGGCGGCCCTCGAGACGGCGCTCGACGACGGCTGCGAGGCTGGGCCGCTGCGCGAGGCGCTGGGCAAAGCCCAGGCGCGGCTCGACGAACGCTATCTGGCGAATTGCCCGATCCGCGAAATCGTCGCCGCCCGGACCTGGCTCGTCGACGAGCTGCTGCGCATCATCTGGCGGCGGCTTCCCTGGCCCAACCCGGAACAGATCGGCCTGCTCGCGACCGGAGGCTATGGTCGCGGCGAGTTGCTGCCCTACTCCGACATCGACCTGCTCGTTCTGACGCGCCGCTCGCGGCAGGACGCCGCGATGCGCGACTGCATGGCGCGTTTCACCGCGCTGCTTTGGGACATCGGCCTCGACGTCGGCCAAAGCGCGCGTTCGATCAGGCAATGCAAGAGCGCGGCGCGCAAGGATCTGACGATCGCCACGAGCCTGATGGAAACCCGCACCCTGGCGGGGCCCGAGCGGTTGCGCAGCGAGATGATGGCAGCGACGGGGCCGGACTCGATCTGGCCGGCGGCGAAATTCCTTCGCGCCAAGCGCGAAGAGCAGGTCGCGCGACACGAGAAATGCCAGGACGTCGATTACGCCCTCGAACCGAACGTGAAGATTTCCCCTGGCGGGCTGCGCGACATCCAGACGATCGTCTGGGTGGCAAAGCGCCATTGCGGCGCAGACTCGTTCCGCAGCATGAGGCAGCTCGGCTTCCTCACCCGGGCCGAGCACGTCATGCTGCGGCGCGGCCAGCATTTCCTGTGGAAGCTTCGCTACGGCATGCACATGCTCGAAGGCCGCCGCGAGGACCGGCTGCGCTTCGACCTGCAGCGCTCCCTCGCCAGGATCTTCGACTACCCCGACGACCGGGAAAGCCTCGGCGTGGAAAAGCTGATGCAGCAATACTATCGTGCCGTCGGCAACTTGCGCGGGCTCAACGACATCCTGCTGCAATACCTCGACGAAGCGATCGTCCACGGAGGCCGCCGCGACACCGTGATCGAGCTGAACCGGCGCTTCCGCATCCGCAACGGCTACCTCGAGGCCAAATCCGGGCGGGTCTTCGCCAGAACGCCGTCGGCCTTGCTCGAGGCGTTCGTCCTGCTCGCGAACGAGCCGCGAATCGAAGGCATCCGCGCCTCGACGATCAGGCTGCTGCGCGAGCAGCGCAAATTGATCGACGAGGATTTCCGCAACGACCTGCGCAATGTCAGCCTGTTCATGGAACTGCTGCGCTCGCCGCACCAGATGGTCAAGCAACTGCGGCGCATGGCGCGTTATGGAATCCTCGGCCGCTATCTTCCCGAATTCGGCAAGATCATGGGGCAGATGCAGCACGACCTGTTTCACATCTACACCGTCGACGCGCATACCTTGCAGGTGTTGCAGAACATGCGCCGCTTCGCCTCGCCCGAGGCCACCGCAGAGCTTCCCCTGGTGGCGAAACTCTACAAGAGCCTGCCCAAGATCGTGCTGCTCTACGTTGCCGGCCTCTACCACGATATCGCCAAGGGACGCGGCGGCGATCATTCGATGCTCGGCATGATCGACGCGGAACGTTTCTGCCGCCGCCACCGGCTCAGCGCCTGGGACGGCAAGCTCGTCTCGTGGCTGGTGGAAAATCACCTGCTCATGTCGATGACCGCGCAGCGCAAAGACATCGACGACCCCGAGGTGATCGACGAATTCGCGCGCGCCGTCGGCGACAAGCTGCACCTGGACTATCTCTATTTGCTGACAGTCGCCGACATCCGCGCCACTAACCCGGAGCTGTGGAACTCCTGGCGCGCCGCGCTATTGCTCGCGCTGTACATGAACACCCGGCGCGCCTTGCGCCTCGGGCTGGAAAATCCCCGCGAGCGCGGCGGGCGAATCCGCGACAAGAAGGCTTCGGCGCGCAAGTTCCTGCAGGCCGCTGGAATCGGTCGGCACGACCGCAGCGCGATCTGGCAACTGATGAGCGACGAGTATTTCATTCGCGAATCGGTCGACAACATCTGCTGGCATACGCGAGTCATCTGCGAACACGATGGCGCGGCGCCGCTCGTGTCGCTGCGCGAACTGTCCGAAAACGCGCCAGAAGGCGCGACCCTGGCATTCGTCTGGGCCCGCGACGCCGACTATCTGTTCGCCAATAGCGCCGTCGCTTTCGAACGCCTCGGGCTGAACGTGCAAGGAGCGCGAATCTTCACCTTCGCCAGCGGCTGGTGTGCCAATACCTGGGCGGTGCTCGAGGCGAACGGCAATCCGGTGGGGAGCAATGCCGCCCGCATCGGCGAGATCCGCGCCGTGCTGGCGCGGCACCTCGAAAATCCCGGCCAGCGCATGCGCGACCCGGAATTCCATCGCAGCCGCAGGAAGGAGGCTTTCGGCCAGCGAGTCGACGTCACCCTGCTCAACTCGCAAGGCAAGAACCATTCGACCCTCGAAGTCAATTGCCCCGACCAGCCCGGCATCCTCGCCCGGGTCGGCGAGGTCTTCGCCGAGTTCGGCATCGACCTGCAAGACGCCAGAATCACGACCCTCGGAGAACGTGCCGAAGACCTGTTCTTCATCACCGACAGCAGCACCGGCACCGCCGGCCCCCTGCTCGACACAGCCAAGGCCGAAGCCCTCAAGCAACGCATCCGCTCCGCACTCGCAGTGCGCTGAAACAGCTCCAGCCCTCTTCCATGCTCCTCGCCCCCGGTGGCTTCAACGGGCTCGCGCGGGGCGCTGGCAGGGCCACATCCCCGGCTGATCGGATACAATCGGGCTCGGCGATTCCTTTCGGCCTTCGGCGAAAGAGTTTTCGATACGGGAGGATTGGGCATGATTGCATACGGGCTTGGCATCGCTAGCCGCGACTCGGCGCTGGCGGTCATCGAGACGTATTTTCCCCGGCCTGCGGTGGCGTCAGAGGGCGCGGCAGTGCGCAAGCTTGCCGACCTGTGCGGATTGCCGGGAGGTGGCAGCGGCTACCGCTGGCTCGATGACGGCGGGATCGAGGCTTTTGCTGCCCTGGCGGCTGCGATCGGCGAGCCGCAGCAGCAAGAGCTCGCGGCGCGGCTGCGCGGCTGCGAGACCTTGCTGCTGTGCGTCGTCGATAGCAGCCTGGCACCGGCTTCGGTTCCCGAAGCCTTTCTCAAGCTGCACCTGCTTTCGCATCGAATCGCCAGGCCCCACGAGCAGAATCTCGACAAGCTCTTCGCGGTGCTGCACAACCTCGCGTGGACGAGCCGCGGCCCGGTCAGCCTGCCCGACCTGCCCGCCCTGCAGCTCGAAGCGAGGCTGCAAGGCGAGACCTTGACGGTGCATTCGGTCGACAAGTTCCCGAAAATGACCGATTACGTCGTCCCTGCCGGGGTGCGGCTCGCCGACAGTGCGAGAATCCGCCTCGGTGCCCATATCGGCGCGGGAACGACGGTGATGCACGAAGGCTTCGTCAATTTCAACGCTGGAACGGCAGGTGCGGCGATGATCGAGGGGCGCATCTCGGCGGGGGTTGTCGTCGGCGAAAACAGCGATCTCGGCGGCAGTTCGAGTACCATGGGGACCCTGTCGGGTGGCGGCGTGGAAATCGTTTCGGTGGGGCGCAACTGCCTGATCGGCGCGAATGCCGGAATCGGCATGCCGCTTGCCGATGGCTGCATCGTCGAGGCAGGGCTCTACCTCACCGCCGGCGCCGTGGTGCGCCAGCTCGGCGCCTCCGGCGAGCTGCTGCGAACGTGCAAGGCGCGGCAGCTCGCCGGCCTGAGCGGGCAGCTTTTCCGGCGCAATTCGCTGAGCGGGGCGATCGAATGCCTGCCGCGGGGCAGGCAAGTAGCATTGAACGAGGAATTGCATGTTCACAACTAGCCTGCCGGGGCGGTTGCCATGATCGCGACCCGGGAACTCGCCGCCGAGTTGATCCGGCGGCCCTCGATCACCCCCGATGACGCCGGTTGCCAGCAATTGCTGCGCGAGCGCCTCGAAGCGCTCGGCTTCGCTTGCGAGACGCTGCAATTCGGGGCAGTCACCAACCTCTGGGCGGTGGCGGGAACGAGCGGCCCGCTGTTCGCCTTCGCCGGCCATACCGACGTCGTGCCGCCTGGCCCGCGCGAGCAGTGGCTGAGCGACCCCTTCGAGCCGACGCTGCGCGACGGGCGCCTCTATGGCCGGGGCGCTGCGGACATGAAAGGCGCGGTCGCCGCGATGATCGTCGCTGCTGAGCAGTTTCTCGCTGTGCATCCCCCTCGCTACCGCCTCGCCTTCCTCATCACGAGCGACGAAGAGGGCGAAGCCGTCG
Source organism: Gammaproteobacteria bacterium (assembly GCA_007571115.1). Lineage (GTDB taxonomy): Bacteria > Pseudomonadota > Gammaproteobacteria > Pseudomonadales > Pseudohongiellaceae > UBA9145. The sequence goes on along the minus strand of RKSA01000118.1, from coordinate 8,457 downwards.
ATGGCACCGCCAAGGTCATCGAAGAACTCGAGCGGCGCGGCGAGAAGATCGACTATTGCCTGGTCGGCGAGCCCTCCTGTGCCGCCGAACTCGGCGATACGGTCAAGATCGGCCGGCGCGGCTCGATCAATGGCCTGCTGCGAGTCAAGGGCCGGCAGGGGCACGTCGCCTACCCGGAACAATCGGTCAACCCGATCCACGAGGCGCTGCCGGCATTGCAGCGGCTCGTCGCCGAGCCATGGGACCGGGGAAACTCGTCGTTCCCGCCAACGCGCTTGCAGATTTCCAACATCAATGCCGGCACCGGCGCCGACAACGTGATTCCCGGAACCCTGGAGGTGCAATTCAACTTGCGCTATTCGACCGAGCTCGACTCCGCGCAGATCCGCTCCCGGGTGGCGCAGCTTCTCGCCGAGGCTGGATTCGAGCACGAATTGCGCTGGCGCGAGTCGGGCCGGCCTTTTCTTGCCAAAAGCACGGTGTTCAGCGGCCTGCTCAGCGATTGCATCGAGCAGGAACTCGGCCTGCGCCCCGAACTGGCAACGACCGGAGGAACGTCCGATGGCCGCTTCATCGCGCCGACTGGCGCCGAAGTCGTCGAGTTCGGGCCTTGCAACGAAAGCATCCATCGAGTCAACGAAAACGTCGGCCTCGCAGAACTCGACTCGCTGACCCGGGTCTATCGCCTCGTGCTCGAACGCTTCGACCGGGGCAGGTACACGTCGTAGCGGCTGACTCGGCCGCCGTGGCTGAAAGCCGGCTCGGTCTCTTCGAGCCAGCCTTCCCGGGGAGGCCTTTTCACCACCACGCGGTCGCGCGCGCAACCGAGCGCCTTGGCGAGCAGGCCAGCTTCGCTGCGCTGTTCGACGAGCTGTTGCAGGAAGGCCATTTCCTTCTTGGCGCGGGCTCTTCGTTGCGGCAGCGGGAACATCGGGTCGAGATACGCCACGTCGCAGCGGCGGCTTTCGCCCCAGTCGAGAAAATCGCCGTGCTGCAATTCCATTCGCGCCGCGACGGGGGCGAGCTCGGCGTCGAGGGCGGCGCGACGCAGGCCGTCGGCGAGCAAGGCGAACACCGCCGGCTCGCGCTCGAGCAAATGCACGCGCTTGCCGGCGCTGGCGAGCAGGAAGGCGTCGCGGCCGAGCCCTGCGGTTGCGTCGAGCACTTCGCTGCCAGTTCCCACGGCGCGCAACAGGAACTGTCCGCGCAGGCGATCGCGGGCGCGGCGCTGCACGGCGGGAGCGGCGAAATCGACTCGCACCGGGCCGGTTTGCGCTTCGCGAGTCGAATGCAATGCCAGCCCGGCGGAATCGACGCGCAAGACGAAAGCGGCCTGGCCGGCCTCGGCAAGCTGCCAGGGGATGCCGAGCTCGCGAGTCAGGCTGCGCGCGAATTCGGCTGCCTCGCCCTGCCCGCTCGAAGCGTCGAAGCAGATGCGGGCCTGATGCTTCGCCGCCGCGTTCTTCATTTGCACGAGGACTGGATTTTCCACGAGCTTCCGGCACACGAGGCCCGGTTTAGCCATGATCCGGGCTTTTGCGCGGGTTTTGCCGATAGTCCGGCGTCTCGCCGACGTAATTCGGCAGCAGCTTTTCCGCGCTGAGCCATTCACGGCGCTGCCAACCCGCCAGGGCGAGGCGCAGCAGATCGGCTCTTGCGACTTCTGCCATGAATGGCTCGGCGGCAAGGCGCAGGCCGAAATGGCTTTCGATCGCTGCGGCATCGGTCCAGCCGTCACCGACGGCGAAGCAGGCTTGATCCGCCGGGGCTGCAACAAGCGATGCAGCAGAGGCTGCCACGCGCAATTGCGCCAATGTGCCAGCCTGCTCGGCGCCATGACGGATCGGGCTGTCATTCCCCGCCTCGTAGCAGCCGAAATAGAGCTGATCTGCCCAGGCTTTCAGCCCGACGAGGAACACGCCGACCGATCGCCGCCGCTGCGCTGCGGCTGCGCTCAGCGCCAAGGTCGAAAGCGGCACCGCTGGAACGTCCCAGGCCGCGCAAAGACCCTGGGCCACCGCCACGCCAATGCGCACCCCAGTGAAAGAGCCCGGACCGGCGGCGACGGCAACGCCATCGGCACGAGCCAGGCCTGCCTCGTCCAATGTCTGGCGCGCGAGCTGCAAGATTGTTTGCGCGGACTTTTGTGCGCGAGGCGCTTGGTGCTCGCTAGACGTCTGACTGGAAACGCTCGCACCCCGGTCTTGCCCGGCGCCTGGCGCCTGACAGAGCATCGCGCTGGCTGGGCCCAGGGCGGTGTTGAGAATCAGGATCGATGCCATGGCAGGCGGGCTCGCGGGCTGAATGTGCCGAGCGGCTCAGCCACCGAGCAGGCGAAAGATCGCGTCACGGATGTCATCGACGGGTGCCGCGCCGTCGACCTTGAGCACGCGCAGCGGCGAGCCTTCCGCAGCAAGCCCGCGATAGTACGCGACCAGCGGTTCGGTCTGCTGATGGTATACCGCGAGCCGTTCGCGAACGGTCTCTTCCCGGTCGTCGTCGCGCTGCACGAGCTGCTCGCCGGTGACATCGTCGCGACCGGCGACCTTGGGCGGATTGAACTGCACGTGGTAGACGCGGCCCGAAGCCGGATGCGAGCGGCGGCCAGCGAGCCGCCGGACGATTTCGTCGTCGCTGGCCTCGATATTGAGCACGATGTCGATTTCGACTCCGGCTTCGGTGGTGGCCCGGGCCTGGGGAATCGTGCGCGGAAAGCCGTCGAACAGGAATCCGGCAGCGCAGTCGCTGCGGTCGATCCGCTCGAGCACCAGGGCGACGATCAGCTCGTCGCTCACCAGTGCCCCGCTGTTCATGATTTCCTCGACCTGCAAGCCGAGTGCGCTGCGTTCGCGAACCGCAGCGCGCAGCATGTCGCCGGTGGAAATCTGCGGAATGCCGTAGCGCTCGGTGATGAAGCGGGCCTGGGTGCCTTTTCCGGCGCCTGGCGCGCCTAGCAGGATGATTTTCAATGTGATGACTCCTTAATTCTTGCTTCTCGCCGGGCCGCAGGCGCTTCTCTCGCCCGGGCCGCAGGCGCTTCTCGCCGGGCCGCAGGCGCTAGCCTTCTGTGCCACGGGCGCCCGCTTTTGCCTGGTTCCAGAGCGCTTCGAGCTGTTCTGCGCCGTGTTGCCGCAGTTCGCTGCCACGGACTGCAGCGAGCCGCTCCATCTCGCGGAAACGCTTTGCAAAACGGCGGTTCGAGGCGCGCAGGGCCGACTCCGGGTCGATCGCGCAATGCCGCGACAGATTGACGATGGCAAACAGCAAGTCGCCGAGCTCCTCGTGTTGCGCAGCCTTGTCGCCACCAGCCAGCGCGGCGGCGAATTCATCGGTCTCCTCGCGCAGCTTGGCGACCACCGGCTCGGCCTCGGGCCAGTCGAAGCCGATGCTTGCAGCGCGCTGCTGCAACTTGCGCGCTGCCGCCAGGCCCGGCAGGGAAGTCGGCAAGCCGTCGAGAACGCTTGGCTGCACGTCGTCAGCGGCTTGCCGTTGCCCGGCCCGCTCGGCGCGCTTGATCGCTTCCCAGTTGTTTACGACCTCGTCGGCGCTGAGCCGCTGCTCGCTGCCGAAACTGTCGAGCCGGCCATTGGGAAACACGTGGGGGTGGCGGCGCAGCAGCTTCCCGGTGACCTGGCTGGCGACGTCGTGGAAGTCGAAACCGCCTTCCTCCCGGGACAATTCTGCGTAGAAGACGATCTGGAACAGCAGGTCGCCGAGCTCATCGAGCAATTCGCTGCGGTCGCCTCCCTCGATGGCGGCCGCGACCTCGTGGGCTTCCTCGATGGTACACGGGATCAGCGATTGGTACGTCTGCTGCAGATCCCAGGGGCAGCCGAATTCGCGGTCGCGCAGCATCGACATCAGCGCGAGCAGCCGCTCCACCGGTGCGAGTTCGTCTGGCGCTTGCCGCTTGCTGTTCATGAGCGCTCCATCGGTCGCTCGAACATCGCCACCGATTCGACATGGGAAGTATGCGGGAACATATCCATAACCCCCGCAGATTTCAAATCGTAACCGCGACGGCCAAGCTCGCGCGCGTCCCGGGCCAGGCTTTCCGGGTTGCACGAAACGTAGACGAGCCTGCGCGCGCCGCTGGCAGCGATCAGCGCAACGCTCTCCAGGGCGCCGCTGCGCGGCGGATCGAGGAGTATCTTGTCGTAGGGTCCGGAAGCCCAGTCGGCGCTGGAATTCCAGCGATGCAGGTCTGCGGCGAAAAAGCGCGTCTGCCCTTCGAGGCCATTGGCCCGGGCGTTTCCCCTGGCGCGCTCGACCATCGTCGCGCTGCCTTCGACTCCGGTCACCGCAGCGCCCCGGGAGGCGAGCGGCAAGCTGAAATTGCCGAGGCCACAAAACAAGTCGAGCACCCGGTCCCCGGCCTCGATCGCGAGCAATTCCACGACCAGGCTCGCAGCGCGGCGATTGACCTCGGCATTGACTTGCACGAAATCGAGGGGGTGAAACGCGAACCGCAGCGCAAATTCGGGGAGATGGTAATGCAGGCGCCCTTCGCCCTGGCCTTGGCGCGGATGCAGCCCATGCACACTCGCGGGACCCGCCGCTTGCAGATAGACCTGCAAGTTCCATTGCCTGGCGAACTCGACCAGGAGAGAACGATCAGCCCTCGTCAACGGCTGCAAATGCCGCACCACCAGGGCCGCTTCGGCGTGCCGGGAAGCTTCGCCGCCCTCCCCTGCGGCGACCTCGATTTGCGGAATCGCCGCGCGCGCATCGAGCTCATTGAGCAAGGCGCGCAATGGCCGGATCAGCCTGGCGAGCGGCGGCGCCAGCGTCTCGCAGTCATTCATGACGGTGACCCGGCCGCCGCGCTGTTCGCGGAAACCAACCAGGGCGCCGCCCTTGCGAGGAACGACGCGAACCGCCAGCCGCGCCTTGCGGCGATAGTTCCAGCGCGGCCCGGTTAGCGGCGGCAGCCACTCGTAGCGATCGGGCTCGAGCCCGGCGAGATCGCGCAAATGCCCTGCCAGCAAGCGCTCGCCAGCGCGCAATTGCTCGGCGCCGTCGAGCTGCTGTGCACTGCAACCGCCGCAGGTGCCGAATGCCGCGCAACGTGGCCTGGCTGCCGGTGGCGTCATGTGCCGCGATCTGATGCGACGACTCCGGTGGGCCTGCCGTCGAGGCTGAGCCGGTTGCGCTCGCGCCAATAGCGGCGAATGCCTTCCTCGCCCTTGCCGCTGGCCCACTGGAGCAGTGTCTTGCGTTCTCTGGCGAGCTCGAGCAATGGCACGCCGAAACCGCAGGAAGTCGTCACGAGCTCGATGTCGAGGAGGAAGAACTGCCGCGCCCCCGGCGGCTCGCCGAACATCGCCAGGTATTGGCCGAAGCGTTCCGCATCGTCGGGGGCGACCATCGCGGCGCTGCCGTACACTCGCAAAATCTGCGGCTGCTGCTCGAACGAGCAAAACATCAAGGTCATGCGACCGTTTTCCAGCACATGGGCTGCGGTCTCGTTGCCGCTGCCGGTCAGGTTGAGCCAGACGATGCGGCCTGGGGCGAGCACGCGCAAGGTGTCGAGCCCTTTCGGCGAAACGTTGATGCGGCCTTCGGCGCCTGCGCTGGCGACGAAAAACAGCGGCTGCCGGCCGATGAACTCGACGTGGGCGGGGGAAAGTTCCTGAAACTGCTCGGCCATGCCAGCCTCCGTTGCCTTGCCGCCATTCTACCCCGAATCCCCTTGCTCCGAATTCTTTTGCCCGAATCGTTGACTTCGAATGATTTCGCCATGTACCGTTGCGGTCATGAACCTGCATCCCCCCGAAAAATGGCGCAAGCTGAGCGGAATGCCCGAAGGGGCGTCGAGCTGGTCGATCACTGGCTACCGCGAGCTTGCGCAGCGCTGGCTCGACTGCAAGGCCTCGCTCGGGAAACATCCCGAAGCGAACGACTTCGTCGCCGTCTGGCTGCGCGAGCGCGTTCGCGCCTTCGCCATCGAGACCGGGCAGATCGAAGGGCTGTACACCTTGCGCCGCGGCGTCACCGAGCAACTGCTCGCCGAAGGCTTCGCCGGCGTCGCAGCCTCGCACACGCTCGAAAGCGTCAACGACGAAACCTTGCGCGGCCTGCTGCAAGACCAGGAAGCCGCTTACGACATGATGTTCGACGACGTCGCCAGCGGCCGGCCGCTTTCCGCCTACATGGCGAAAAGCTGGCACCAGTTGCTCACCCGGCATCAGGCGACCGTGACTGGGATCAACTTGCAAGGGCAGCGCGTGCAGGTGCGCTTCGAGACCAAGGGCCGCTGGAAAATCCGCCCGAACAATCCGCGCCGGCTCGACGGCGTGGTACACGAGTACTGCCCGCCAGAACTCGTTGCCGACGAGATGGAACGCTTCTTCTCGTTGGCTGGGGAAATCCGCCAGCAAGACTATCCGGTCAATGTCGAGGCGGCATGGCTGCATCACCGCTTCGTGCGAACGCATCCGTTCCAGGACGGCAACGGCCGCGTGTCGCGGCTGCTGATGGCCTGGGCCTTCGTCAAGCGCGGCCTGCCGCCCCCAGTCATCACGGCCCAGGAAAAACCCGAATACATCGATGCCCTCGAAGCAGCCGACGCAGGCGATTTGCGCGCCTTTTCCGACCACATCGGCTACCTCGCCCTAGCAACCTTGAACTCATCGGCGCGATTGGCGGAACGAGTGCTGGCCGGTCGCCTCGAACGCCCCCACGGCAATGGCGGCAGGCAAATCGGACCGAACTACTATCCGCCTGCCGAATGATCGCATTCGCCGTGACGCGCCTCGCTACGGCTCACCCCGTTCTTCTGGCCGACGCGAACAGGGCGCGACTCGCGAGGGGGCGACCGCCGAGATGGACTTTGAGGGCTTGCCTGAGCAGGCGCTTGGCGCTTGCTGCGGCTTCGGCGTCGCTCAGCTCGAGACGACCCAATGCGAGCAAGTGGCTGCCGGCGAACGAGCGCCTGCCGCTGCCGGCTTCTCCGGCCTCGTCAGGCGCCAGCGGCTCGAAACCCGAATCGGGGCGATAGCGATAGAACTTCGCCGCGTCGATGGGCAGGTGCTCGCGGCAGTCGCGTTCGAGATCGATGGCGTAACCGAGTTCGGCGAGCAGTTCGAGCTCGAAATGGCGCAAGGCGCTCTCGATCGGTGCCTCGCCGGCAAGCTGCGCAAGAGTCTGCTCGTAGACCGCGAACAGGCGCGGATGCTCGACGTGGTCGTGCAGCAGCCGCGCGAGCAGCTCGTTGACGTAGAAGCCGCTGAAAAGCCGCTCGCCGTGCAGCGGCGCCGCCTCGCCAGCGCTTTCGGCGCCGGTCAGCGTTTTCACCTCGCCGCCACCGCTGAACGAGATTCGCAGGGGCCGGAATGGCTGCAACAGCGCTTGCAGCCGCGAAGCACGGCGGCGCGCACCACGCGCAACGGCGCTGATTCGACCGTGGTCGCGGCAAAAGAAATCGACGAGCAGGCTCGTGTCGCGGAACGGGCGCCGATGGATGGCCCAGGCCGGCTGCAATGCGACGCGCCGCTCCATTGCCTCGCTCAGCTCGCGCCGTGCAGGCTTTGCAGGGCCCGGGCATCGTTCATGTGGCCGCTGCGAACCTTGACCCACAATTCGAGCATGACCTTGCTGCCGAAGGCCTGCTCCATGTCCTTGCGCGCACTGGCGCCGATCTCCTTGAGGCGGCGTCCGCCGCTGCCGATGAGAATGCGCTTCTGCCCGGCCCTGTCGACGACAATCAGGCCGTGGATGTGCAGGATTCCGCCCTCGAAGGCGAAACGCTCGATTTCGACGACGACCTGGTGTGGCAATTCGTCGCCAAGCTGGCGGGTGATCTTTTCCCGGATCAGCTCGCTGGCGAGGAAGCGCGAGCTCGCGTCGGTGACCTGATCCTCGGGGAACAGGAACGGGCCTTCGGGAAGCCGCTCGATAATGTCCTTTTCGAGCGCTTGCAGATTGTGCCCGCCGAGCGCCGAAACCGGAACGATCGCGGCGAACTCGTGCAAGCGCGCCAGGCGTTCGATATGCGGCAGCAAGGCGGTCTTGTCACCGAGTTGGTCGACCTTGTTGATCGCGAGCAACACCGGGGCGCGGCGATCGCGCAGGGCTTCGAGAACCTGCTCGTCGTGCTCGCGCCAGACCAGCCGCTCGCTGACGAGCACGACCACGTCAACTTCGCTGACGACCGCAAGCACGGTGTCGTTCATGACGCGATTGATCGCCTTGCCATGGCTGCGGTCGAGGCCCGGGGTGTCGACGTACAGGCATTGCGCGCTGGCGCTGGTGCTGATGCCGAGGATGCGGTTGCGAGTCGTCTGCGGCTTGCGCGAGGTGATGCTGATCTTTTGCCGCACGAGATGGTTGAGCAGGGTCGACTTGCCGACATTGGGCCTGCCGACGATCGCGACGTGGCCGCATCGCGTTGCGCTGGCGCCTGGCAAGATCATTGCGGCTGCCCGAGCAGGGCGAGCGCGCGGCCGGCGGCCGGCT
>RKSA01000221.1 GCA_007571115.1 Gammaproteobacteria bacterium | reverse complement strand
CGACCAGGAGGCGCGAAAGTGCTTCGCCTTCAAGTTCCCCGCCTTCGAACCAGCCCCGCAACATGATTTCTTCCCGACGCGGCCAAGGTGATTCCAGAATGTCCAGCGCCCGGGTCATGCGCTCCTCCGCTATGTCGAGCGGAGGATACATGCGGATGAAGGCGGCAACGCGATGGTTCAGGGGGCGAACCGCAGGTTGCAGATAGGCGGGATCGGTCTCGCGCATCCAAGCGGCCAGAATGTCGTCCTGCGCCGTTTCCCAGAAGTCGTAGACCCATTCCCGCAACATGTCAGGATAACGGATCGGCGTATTAGGCGTGCATTCAATCAGGCGTAGGCAAGTGCCGATCTCGCGCTCGATAGCGCCATCGCCGGTGCCGGGTTGCCAGTCGTCGCCGGCAGCAACGAACCGCAGATAGGTTCGCTCGAAATCGCTCTCCCTGCCAACGACCGCGCAGAAGAAGATGCCGCGTCGCGCGCCTGAGATCATGCCCGAACCGATCTTCCAGGGCATTCCGACAATCCGTTCGCGGTCAGCGGCAAGCGCCTTGCGAAGGGTCTGCCGGTATTCCTCGCCGGTCTGTGCCGCGCCGGCGACTCCACCCCGTTCATAGAGTGATGCATCGTCGGCGAGCAGCTTCTCGATTTCCTCCCGGGTTTCCGTGAATACCTGCGTACCGTGGGCCGCGCCCTCTATCGGTGCCGCCACGCCGACGCTGGCAGCAGCCATCGCCAGCTTGTCGAGAATACGCTGTTCGAGATTGAGCAGTCGGTCGAGCCGGTCGACCGGGAAGATCGTCCGAAGGAATACGCGATTGTGGGGGCTGCCGATGCGATCGATCCGACCGTGCCGCTGCACGAGCCGCATAGGGTTCCACGGCATGTCGAAATTTACGATATGCCGGCACTGCTGAAGGTTGACGCCTTCCGCCAAGACATCGGTCGCGATCAGGATGTCATAGAGATCGTCGTTGCTACCCGGGGGTGCCTCCATCGATACTGGCGCAAAACCCTGAACCGCTTTCTGCCGCGAGACCTCTCCGAGTTCATCCGAGCCGCTGACCACTGTCATGCGGCCGTGCCAAGGGCGAAGCGATGGCTGCACTTCGAATTCAGCCCTCAGGTAGTTGCGAATCCACTCGACAGTATCCTCGAAGGAGGAGAACACGAGCACCTTGCGCTTTTGCGCCTCGTCGAGGGCATCCGTCGCTTCACGCTCCGCCTGTTCCGCGATCTCCACCAGCGCGGCCGCCAATGCACGGAGTTTGGGATCGCAATCTGGCGTTATGGCGGCCGCTCGACTGGCCAATTTCCTCAGAATATCCCGGTCGCGTTCGACAGCGGCTCGCAGGGCTTGGATATCGTAGAACGCCGCATCGCTCCGGTGTTCCGTTCCGTCCAGCACATCCTCGAACACGGTATTGTCATCTGCCGACAACTCCTTCATGAAAGCGGTTGTCACAACGTAGCCGGCATCAAGCGCATCGAGAAAAACCCCGTGCTCGCGGACCATCTTGTCAACGGTTCGGCGGAAGGCGAAAGCTGACGACTCAAATCGCTTCAGCAGGCCGGAACGCAATAATCCGACCAGAGCGCGGCCGCGAGCATCTTCCTCTTCATCCTGGTTAAGTAGGTAAGCATTCGGCATATAGCGGGCGAAATAAATGGCCGCGCTATCGTCCGGATCGAGCGCACTTTCTAGCCGATCGAAAAAACCAGGCAGAAGATCATCCAGATTGTAACGAACGCTGATTGCCCTGGGCTCGGGAAAGATGATGGGTTGCGACCTGCCGTCTGGACCGGCAATCGTGTCGTTTGCATAGTGCTTTTTCACGAACTGACGTGTTCTCTTGACAGTCGTTGCATCAATGACTGGATACAGCACGTCAGGGCTGAGATTGGACGGATCCTCGCGCATGGCCTGTTCAAAGCGAGCCCGGATGGAGAGAATGCCGTGACCCGCGAGATGTGCATCCTGGCGCAGGAAGAAGCGTAACAGATGATAAAGATCCCAGAGCGAGTTGTTGACCGGAGTCGCCGTCAGTAGCAGGAGATCGCGCCTTTGACCGAACATCAGCCGGCGTAGCGCCGCCGCTCGGGTGGGCGTATCGGGATTACGGTAGTTGTGGGCCTCGTCGACGATGACAAGCTGGTACTCCTCCAGCGGACGCTGGAGATGTTCCTGACTCGCGTTTGGCCGTTGGGCATCGCAGAGCTGAATGTCGTTTGCCAGTTGCTCGAAGGACAGGCATTCGACGAACAGCTGATAGGTGTTGAGAAACCGCTTCCAGGTACTGTCGCGCAGCGATGCCGGGCATATCAGAAGAGCGCGCTGGCGCCGGGAACGGTAGAGTTGAAGAATCTCGCCGGCAACGAAGGTCTTCCCAAGCCCCACCTCGTCAGCGACGATGACGCCGCCCATTTCCTCGATCAGCCGCAGTGCCCGGGCAACACCGTGCTTCTGGAAGCTGGTCAGCGGCAAGTTATTGTCGGCTTCCGTGTCTTTCTCGACTTCTTCTCCGTAGAGGTGCCAGAGCGCCCTGATGAAGATTTCCCAGGGTGTGCACGGCCGAAAAGCCTCTTCGAAGACAACCGCCAAGTCGTAGGGTGCAGCGTCTTCCCAGAGATCGTCGAACCATTGCCTTGCCTGCTCCACGACGGGCCGGTCATAGCGCCCCAAGTTGAGCTCCAGGTTTCGAGTCAGCCCGGCGCCGGTCAGATTGGACGATCCGACAATGATGCCTTCCGGCTTGCCGAAGGCTCCGTCCGGCGAGGTAATGATGTAGGCCTTGGCGTGCAGGAACGCCTTCTCATACCGCCTCACCTCCATGTTGCCCGCACGCAGCGCATCGATCAGCTTGCCGAGCGCGTGAGCGCTGGTCCGGGTGAACGGCAGGCGGTCGCGTTCCTGATACAGCGCGTCGTCCATGCAGCGCAGACCGACCCTCATACGCCGCCGTTCAAAAACCTCCGACGTCTCGTCGAGTCGCTTGCGCTCCTCGACCGCAGCGAAAGCGGGGTCGGCTCCGAGCAGGAGCCGCACCGCAGCCACTGGTTGGAGATGGTCGGCAATCCGGGCAAAGCCGGTCGGGTTGAAAAACGCCGTAGCGATGCGGATGGCATCGGGTGGATCGCCGGACTCCGCCACGCCCCCGTCGGTGCTCGCGCCCAGAAACGCGGTGAGGGCCCGCGCCAGCGTGTTGCCGTTCCGGTTGTCGATGAATTCGGGAAGGTGGATCAAGACGACGGCCCGAGGATGAAGCGTGCCCGCTCGTTGCGTAGCGTCTCGAACGGGGTCACGCATTTGATTCCGAGGCCGATACAGGCATCGGGAATCTTGATGCGCCGCCTGGATGCAGATGCTACTTCATGTGTAACAACCATATGTTCACCGGCCAGTGCCTGTGCTACCAGGAAATAGTCGGCAACCTGCATGAAAGTGCCTATAGCTTGGGCGCTGTAGCCTTGATCTGACACCCATTGGGTGACTTGCTCCAGTGCTGGGACTGTTTCCCGGTCGGGCGGCAGAAAGAAATCGTTGCCTCTTTCCGAAGCCCATTCGGAAAGTTCGTCGTCTCCAGCTCGTAGCTCATCGCCTACCTTCTCTACACTGAATACGATGCCGTCGGCATGCGCAGAGATCAGCCAATCCCAGAACGCAGGGCAGAAATCGAATCCGTAGTGAAGCCTCTTCGCGCGAATGAACGCATCGGCGTCAAGCAGGTACGCCATCAAACAGGGATCCCCGATCGGCGCGCCAATTCATCAAAGGTGCGCATTTTCCTGATGCCAAGCAACTGAAACGCTTCGGTGAACGAAGTTCCGCCTTCCAGCGCGCTGATCACGATCGCGCGTGTGAACCGCTTGCCTGCTCTCGCATTCTGCGCGGGATAGAAAGTGCCACTACCGCTTCTCGGGATCGTGTTCAATCTTTCCAGTTCGGTGCGGTAGGCGTCGCCGAACTGAGCTCGCGTCAGTCCTCCGGCGTCGTGGATGCGCCGGAGGATCACCAGGGTGCTGACCTTGAAGCGGCGCGCCAGTCGGGCGAGGGCCTCTGGCAGTTCCTCCCCCCGTCGGAATTCTTCGCGCAGCACAGCGAGCGGGACCAGCAGCTCAGCGGCGACGCGGTTGCACCAGATCTCGACCTCATGGGCGGGCATGGCGTCCAGCGCCGTGTCAGAGAGCGCGCTCTGTCCGAGCCACAGATGCGCCAGCTCATGCGCCAGAGTGAACATCTGCGCCGCCTTCGTATCAGCCCCGTTGACAAATATCAGCGGAGCAAGATCGTCGGCGAGGGCAAAGCCTCGAAACTCTTCGGGGTCGAGTTTTCGGCGAGTGTTGTTGCGCACGATTCCGGACACCATTACCAGCACGCCGAGCGCATCAGCCGCCTGAACAAAGCGGCGAAGGGCCTCGGCCCAGGTTGGCAGGCTGCGGCGTTCCTCGAGATCGAGCCGGAGCGTGCGCCGGATGGTTGCCGCAATGACCTCGACATCCGAGTCGACCGTCGCCGAACCAACAAAGGCGAGTGGCCCTTCCTCCTCCAAGCGTGCGAACTCCCGATACCAGTCCTGCCGCTGCTGGCAGAGGTAAACGGTGTCCAGCAGATCCGGGCTCGGACGCCGCTGCGGCGTGCTCCCGACAGTGCGGAAGTCGGGAATGGGAATGGGCTCATCGAGCATCTTGGAAAGAAAGAAAAATCCAACCGGCACATGGACGGCCCGAGCAAGTTTCTCAAGCTGCTTCAGTGTCGGCTGCGCAGCACCGGCCTCCCATTCAGGGTATTTCGGGAATCGTCGGGCCAGCGCGTCGGCATCCATTCCGGCCCGCTCGCGCGTCCAGCGAAAATTCTCAGGCTTGACGTCGACCCAAATCATCGGTGTCCCCATGCGTGGAAGTGCCGAAGCACGTTCTGGAGACGGGAATGATAGTCCCGGCCCTCGTGAAACGTCTCGAACACATGGACAAGCTGCCGCTCGTCGAGGCCGTAGAGATGAGCGGCCACGGCAACGAGTTCGGCAGCCACATCGTGATCGGTACCCGCGCCGCCGTACCGCGCCGCTTCCAGGTGGTC
>RKSA01000226.1 GCA_007571115.1 Gammaproteobacteria bacterium | reverse complement strand
CCTTCCCAGGATTTTTTCGGGCTCAATCGCGGCGCGAGCTGGCGGCTGCCAAAACCGCGGCCCGTGAAATAGGCGCCGATATCGACTGCCGCGACGATCACGATCAGGGACAGCGCGAACTGGCCTTCGGGGCCGGCGTACTTCAGCCAGACGATTCCGGCAAGCCCCGGCAGCAGCACGAACAGCCCCATGGCGCCGATGCACGGCAGGTTGTCCCAATGGCGGCGATTGCCCGGAAAGCCGAGCAGCAGGCCGAGCGCCACGAGCCAGAACGACAGCGCAGCCACGCATACCGCCATCGTCACGGCGTGATTGGGCGCTTCCGACTGCGGCGTCATGCCGAGTGCCGCGAGCAGCAATGCCGCGGCCACGCCAAGCAGCAGCACGTAGGCGATACGCGCCGCCCGGCTGCGCAAGCCAGCCAGGCGGCTCCACTCCCAGCCAGCCGGAACGATTCCCGCGCCGACCAGCACGGCGAACCAGAACGGCGGCAGCAGCAGCGCCGCCGCAGCGAAGCCGAAGACCAGCACCAATGCCGTGATGATGCGCTGCCTCAACATGCGCTAGCGACCCTTGCCGGCGAGCTTCAAGACTGATGCCCGCCGAAGCGCCGCTGTCGGCTGGCAAAATCGTCGAGGGCGCGCTGCAATTCGGTTTCGTCGAAATCGGGCCACAGGCATTCGGTGAAATGGAATTCGGTGTAGGCGAACTGCCAGAGCAGGAAATTGCTGATGCGACGCTCGCCGCCGGTGCGGATGCACAGATCGGGCTCGGGCAGGTCGCTCAACTGGGTGAACGAATGCACGAGGTCGATGTCGATGGCGTCGGTGCTGAGGCCGCTATCGCGAACTTCCTCGGCGATCAGCCGCATGGCGTTGGCGATATCCCAGCGGCCGCCATAATCGGCAGCGACGGTGACCCGGGTTCCGGTGTTGTTGCGCGTCAGTTCCTCGACTTCAGCCATGCTCTCCTGGATTCGCGAGGAGAACGAGTCGCGATTGCCGATGAAGCTGAGCCGCGCATTGGCCTTGTGCAGTTGATTGACCTCCTCGCGCTGCAATACCGAAAGGAACAGCGCCATCAGGCCCTGCACCTCGTTCGAGGGGCGCATCCAGTTCTCGCTGCTGAAAGCGAACAGGGTCAGGCAGGCGATATTGCGACGCACGCAGGAAAACGCGACTTCCCGCGCTGCGGCAGCGCCGTGGCGGTGACCGGCCTTGGCCGGCATTCCCTTGCTCTTGGCCCAGCGATGGTTGCCATCCATGATGATGGCGACGTGTTCGGGCAGATACCTGGATGGGCCTGAGGTCATTGGCAAGCTCGGGAGTGCGCGCGAACGGTCAGTTGATCGAAAGCAGATCGGCTTCCTTGGCCTTGTACGCGGTTTCGACGATGTCGATGTACTTGTCAGTGAGCTTTTGCATGCGGTGCTCGGCGCGACGCTCCTCGTCCTCGCTGATTTCCTTTTCCCGCGCCAGCTCCTTGAAATCGGCATTGGCTTCGCGGCGGATATTGCGGATCGCGACCCGGGCCGATTCGGCCTCGCCCTTGGCCTGCTTGCTGCATTCGCGGCGGGTCTCTTCGGTCAGGGGAGGCATCGGCACGCGAATCGCGCCGCCGTGGTTCGCCGGGTTGAGCCCGAGGTCCGACTTGAGAATCGCTTTCTCGATATCGCCGACGAGGGATTTTTCCCACGGGGAAATCAGTAGCGAGCGCCCTTCCTCGACGTGGATCGCCGCCAACTGGTTGAGCGGCGTGTCGCTGCCGTAATACGGCACCATGACGCTGTCAAGAATCGCCGGGTGGGCGCGCCCGGTGCGGATTCGCTTGAAAGCGGTCTCCAGCGAACCGATGCTCTTGCGCATCCGCTGTTCGGCGTCCTGCATGATTTCCTCGATCATCGCGCGTCTCCCGCCGTGTCTCTGCCTTCAACCGATGAGGGTGCCGCTGGGTTTGCCGGTGACATTGCCGAGCAATGCCCCGGGTCGCGTCATGTCGAATACCCGGATCGGCATGGCATGGTCCCGGGCCAGGCAGATGGCGGTCAGATCCATCACGCCGAGCTGCTGCCGGAGCACCGCATCATACCCCAATGCGTCGAACTTGACCGCAGCCGGGTCGCGTTCGGGATCTGCGGAATAGACTCCATCGACCCGGGTCGCCTTGAAAATGATCTCGGCGCCGATCTCGACGCCGCGCAAGCACGCCGCAGAGTCGGTGGTGAACAGCGGATTGCCCGTGCCTCCAGAGAAGATCACGGCCCTGCCCGCTTCGAGGTGGCGGATTGCGCGACCGCGCTCGAAATGGTCGACGACTCCAGCGATGCCGACGGCCGCCATGACCCGGGCCGGGGCGCCGGCGTTTTCCAGCGCGTCGCGCAAAGCCAGCGAATTCATGACCGTGGCGAGCATTCCGATGTGATCGCCGGTGATGCGATCGATTCCGGCGGCAGCGCCGCTCACTCCGCGAAACAGGTTGCCTCCGCCAACGACGATACCCGTTTGCACGCCGATGCTGGCGAGTTCGCCGATCTGTGCTGCCATGCTGCGCAACACTTCGGAACAGATGCCGCTGCCGGCGGCACCGCCGAGGGATTCGCCACTCAACTTGAGCAGGATGCGACGATATCCCGTTCCCGATGTGGGAAGAGTCGGCTCGGTGGGCACGGGCGATGCTCCTGTCAGCTCGCCTCCACTTGCGCGGCGACTTCGGCGGCAAAGTCTTCCTTTTTCTGCTCGATTCCCTCGCCCGCCTCGAAACGCACCATCCGCAAAACGCTGGCGTCGGCGCCGCGCAGCAGCTCGCCGACGCTGATGTCGGGGTTTTGCACGAAAGCCTGTTGCAGCAGGCTGACCTCGGCGACGAACTTGCGCATGCGCCCGGCGATCATTTTCTCGACGATCGCTTCGGGCTTGCCCGATTCGCGAGCCTGGGCGGCGTGGATTGCCGATTCCTTGGCGAGCACTTCCTCGGGCAGGTCTTCGCCTCGCACGACGAGGGGATTCATCGCCGCGACGTGCATGGCGACGCGCCGCGCGAGATCGCCATCGCCACCACTCAGCGCGACGAGCGAGGCGATCTTGCGATTGCCGTGGACGTAGCCGCCAACGCAACAGCCGGGATTCCCGTAGCCGAAGAAAATTGATGCCATGGTGGAGTCATCCCGGGGATCATGCCGAGCGTACACGTGGACGACTCGCCGCAGATTGATGTTCTCGCCGATTTTCTGCACGAGCTTCTCGCGCTGCGCCTCGAGCCCGCTGGCAAGCAGACCGGCAGCGTCTAGGTCGGGCTCGGCGAGGGCCGCGTCGATGCATTGCTCGGTGAAGGCGAGAAAACTTTCGTCCTTGGCGACGAAATCGGTCTCGCAATTGACCTCGACGAGCACGCCACGGCTGCGATCGTCGGCGACCCGCGCCACGACCACTCCCTGGGCCGCGATCCGCAGCGCCTTCTTCGCCGCTTTCAGGCCGCTGACCTTGCGCAAGTGATCGATGGCCTTGTCCATGTCGCCAGCAACTTCGACGAGCGCCTTCTTGCAATCCATCATGCCGAGGCCGGTGCGCTCGCGCAGCTCCTTGACCATTCCTGCCGTTATCTGTGCCATAGCGTGTTTCCTCGCATAAATTCCAGCATTGCAGCGTTATTGCAGCGTTATTGGCGGCCGCGCTCAGGCGTGCTTTGCGGCGAGCAGGGCTTGCAGTGCATCGCTGTCCTCAATGACCTGCTCCCTGCCGAACAGGTCCGGATGCATCTGCTCTTTGGCGTAGCCGGTCGGGGTGTTCTTGCCCTTGCTGACGACCCAGGAAGCCTCGGGGCGTTTCTCGCCGAGCAGCGCATTGACTTCGCGCGCGTTGACTCCGAGCAGGCCGGCAACCGCGCCATAGGTGCAACGGACTTTCTCCTCGTTCAGAGCGGCGAGGATCCGCTCGACGCTCCAGGATGGCTCGGCGGCTGGTTCAGCGACCGTTTCCGCAGGTGGCTCGGCGGTCGCTTGCTCAGGTGGTTCGGAAGCTGCTTGCGCAGATGGCTCGGCGACGGCTTCTGCAGGCAGTTCGGCGGCTGTTTCCACAGCAGGCTCGGCAGCGGCTTCCACAGACGGCTCGGAAGCTGCCTGCGCAGACGGCTCGACGACTGCTTTCGCCGATGGCTCGGCAGGCGCTTGCGCAGCGGGCTCGGCGACGACTCGCTTGCGCTTGATCTTCGTCGGAACGGGCTCGGGCTCGGGCGCCTGCTCGACCTCGACGAACTCGCCGCCATGGCTTTCCTGCGCCGCTCGCTTGCGGCCCTCGAGGCAGGCATCGGCGATCGCGGTGGCGTACAGGTCGATGGCGCGAATCGCGTCGTCGTTGCCGGGAATCGGGTATTGCACGCCTTCGGGGTTGGAATTGGTGTCGACGATGCCGATCACCGGGATCCTGACACTGTTCGCCTCGGTGACGGCGATGCGTTCATGATCGACGTCGATCACGAACAGCACGTCGGGAAGGCCTCCCATGTCCTTGATTCCGCCGATGCTGCGCTCGAGTTTCTTGCGCGCGCGGATCAGCATCAGCGCCTCTTTCTTGGTCAGGCGCTCGAAGGTGCCGTCCTGCTCCTTGGCCTCGAGCTCCTTGAGCCGGCGAATCGAGCCGCGGATCGTCTTGTAGTTGGTGAGCATCCCGCCGAGCCATCGATCGTCGACGTAGGGCATCTCGCATCGCTCGGCTTCGCGGCGAATGATCTTTGCCGCGGCGCGCTTGGTGCCGACGAAAAGGACTTTCTTGCCTTTCGCCGCGAACTCTGCGACCTGACTGGCCGCAGCGTTGAGCGCCGGCACGGTGGTTTCGAGGTTGATGATGTGGATCTTGTTGCGGGCGCCATAGATGTATGGCGCCATCTTGGGGTTCCAGTAGCGGCACTGGTGGCCGAAATGCACGCCTGCGCGAAGCATTTCCTTCATCGTTGCAGTCATTTCCGTTTTCCTTCGGGTTAGGCCTCCACACATCCCATGGCTCAACTTCCCCAAACGGGGCGGAAGCACCCGGAGCACATGTGCCGATGCGTGTGCGACAGTAAATTTGCGGGCGGCTTTATAC